>JAJTIF010000008.1 GCA_021299675.1 Pseudomonadota bacterium
AAGAAGATTTACTAAGTTAAGTACGTCGTACATGTACGCAGTCAATTAAAACAAAGTTTAACTTAAAGTTTTTGCAGCACCCGGCTGTTTCATTGTGTGTACAAGGAGAGAACGAAATAATAAGAGGATTAGAGAGACAAAAAGAGGCTTAAACAGAAAGTATTCGAACCGAGAGAACTTGCAACTGTGTTTTTTGATAAACAAGCACCGATCGCTTACATAATGTCGTGGTTTGAAGAGATGTGGACCTCTTTTGTAGATTGGTTGCAAAGCCTCTTCTGGTCTCAGGAAATGGAACTTACCCTGCTTGGTCTCCAATACAGTGGGAAAACTACGTTGGTGAATCTGCTTACGGTATGTGATTTGTGTTCTTGACTTACCCAAAAGACCGGATCGTACAACGAGGACATGATTCCCACTGTTGGTTTCAACATGAAGAGAGTGACCAAGGGAAACGTCTCCATCAAATTGTGGGATTTGGGAGGTCAGCCCCGCTTCAGTATGTATACTCACTGAATTATCGTTTTTACTCTTCAGGGAGCATGTGGGAGCGTTATTGCAGAGGAGTTGATGCGATTGTGTACGTCATTATTTGTCTCTTGCTAAATGACTCAGTTTTGTTGTCGATGGTGCTGACCATGAGAAATTTGAATCAGCCAAGAAAGAGTTACACGATTTCATTTCTAAGCCCCAACTTCAAGGAATTCCTTTACTTGTTCTCGGAAACAAGAACGATTTGACAGAATGCGTATCTGCCAAAGAATTGATCAAGCTTATGTATGCTTTGTTAAAATCAAGATACTAAACCGCTCAGGGATTTGGATTCCATCGAAGGAAGAGAAGTAGCCTTATTCTCTATCTCGGCGGAAGGAAAATAACAATATCGAAGTTGTAGATTGGTTGATTAAGCACGCCAGGTCCAACAATAATGAATATTAGACCCCTAGTTGAATAAACTCGCTATCTAGCCTCTAAATTTAGCGGTTGGAGAAAGCCACAGAATCTTCCGCACGTGTTCTCCTCACTTTGTGGATGTACGTCCTGCTTATTGTGCTATCATTCCTTGGTGCCTATGATGGCAGCTAGAATGTCCATTATTGTTGTAGGTACAGAGCCAGTGGCCATTTTTCTCAACCCTGAGCCTATGACCTACAAAGTTGTATGATAGATAGGAAAGTGAGTCTGGGGGACTTGTACACAAGCTTTTTCACCAACTTACACGAAGTACGTAAGAAAAGGTTTTTCCAGAATACTCAGTTCTCTACAGTTACACATCCCATGATTAAAGACGGGAAACATCACATCGTCCAACCCACCGTGACCCAACTGAGCATCTCCACCAGATGGTGGAAAAGAACAGTGAACATTGTGGCCAAGAATGGATTGAAGCTTATTGTTTCGTTTCCCATACCTTTGAGGAGCACTGACATGACTGACGATGATTTTAAGGAAGTCACAGATGAGGTGTGCAATCTGTGTTGAGTATGTGGTGGGGGAGACCCGAGCGAAGGAGGGAGCGAGGATGAGAGAGGCGAGGGCAAGTTGGAATCCGTCCCCGTCGCGGGGCCCGGGACAATTTTAAAATTAATTTAAGCGTCACAACTCTGACGCGGGTGTCCAAAACTCCGAAAGGAAGTCCGACGGAAACTCCGATTTTTCCCGCGTCTCCGAATTCCTCTCATTCGCTGTCGACCTCCGAGGATATTTTGCGGATTTCGAAATCCCACCGGAAATCTCTAAAACCCCCGAAAGGTCAGAGATCTCTGCGAGGGGAGAAGGAGGAGGGACCGACGTCTCTGAGCGGGGACTGAGACCGAGCCGGAGGGGATCCAAGTCCAATATTGAGGGGATTGAGGGAGGGACGAGAGAGGGGAAGGAGAAGGCAGGAGGGGAGGAGGGAAGGAGGGGGGAGGGAAGGAGGGAGGTTTGAGAGGAGGAGGGGTTGTGTTACTGACATGGAGCCAGAGGGAGGGTTGAGAGGGGATGTTGGAGGAAGATTCGGAAAGGGAGGAGAGAGGGGGATCAGGGAAGCTCGGAGCGGCCTGAGGAAAGGAGGACCGAGGGGAGAGGTTTACGAGATATAGAAGGAGGATCGGGAGACCTCCGAGGAGGAGAGGGAGGATCGAGGGACGGATGGGGAGACCCTCGAGGAGGAGGGAGGACTGAGAGGAGAGGGAGGATGGGGGGACCTCAGAGAAGCAAGAGAAGGAGGCCCAAGGGGAGACGGAGGCCCGAGGAAAGACGGAGGTTGGACAGAGTCTGTGTGTGTGAAGATACAGGGCACAGGAAGAAGACTCAAGCCACCTGGCATGGAGATATGGCACGTGGTACATAACCGTTTCCGCTGGTTCCGTGAGGAGCAACCATACTTTCCGGATAAAGTGGACAACCGACAGTACGTGCCTTCCTGCCTTCCTCTCCTCTTTCATCTTTTGAGTCTCCCTTCCCTCCGGTCCTTCCTTCCTCTTCGTCCTTCTAACGACTTGCAGCGGCTCCTCAATGTCCTCCCCCTCTTGCCGTTGCGCCTGTGCCTCCTCGGGAGGCTGTTTTGAACGATAACTTCGTGCTCCGAGATTCATTGGGTTA
>JAJTIF010000204.1 GCA_021299675.1 Pseudomonadota bacterium
AGGTCTGGCGGTAGCGTTCGCAAATCCGGTTCTGATTGTGGGCTTCGCGTTTCAGTTTGCGATCTCTCCCATCGTCGCCAAATATCGTGGCGAAGGGAAGAATACGGATCAGCTGGCCTTCGCCTCTCTGATCTACGCGGCTTTGTTATCTATCCCCTTTATGCTCCTTACAGCTCTCGCCGCAGAACTGGTGCCGCTCTTGGGTTACGAGCCTGAGATGACAGGCCATGTGATGAGCTACGTGCGTATTTCTGTTGGTTCGATTCCTGGGGCTTTTCTTTATTCGGCCCTGAGAGAATGGCTGCAGGCCCACGAACGAACCTTTCTCGCCAACTTCGTTTCCATTGTCGCGGTTCCGCTGAACCTGCTTTTAAATTGGATGTTTGTTTTCGGTGAATGGGGAATCCCAAACTTAGGCATTGATGGCTTGGCCTGGGCCTCTCTCACGGTCCGCTGGTTTATGGGGTTTGCTTTGCTTATTCCGGTCTTGCCCTTTCTGAAAAATGTAAGAAAGGTAGACTGGGGATTCATCAAAGAGGTCGTGACACTGGGGTGGCCCACGGCCATTGCCATGTTCTTCGAGGTCATGGCTTTCTGCTCCTGTACTCTCTTCATCGGTAAGTTCGGTGAGGTTCAGACAGCCGCTCATAACTTGGTCCTCACGATTGCGTCGGTGGCCTTCATGGTTCCCATGGCGATTGCCAGTGCTGTGGGAGTTAAGGTCGGTCACGCTTACGGCGAACAAAACGCACAGAACCTAAAGGGGTATGCGTGGATGGGTCTCAAGATGAGTGTCGGGTTCATGGGGCTCTCCGCACTCTGTGCAGCCTTTTTTCCTCAAGCCATGATTGCCGTTTTTGGCGCCAGCCCAGAGGTCAACCAGTTGGCGATCAATCTCATTTTCTGGATGGCCATCTTTCAAATCTTCGACGGAGCTCAAGTCACGCTCGGCGCGATTCTCAGAGGGATTAATATCTCTAGACCCGTCTCGATCATTATCTTTATTGGATACTGGATCATCGGGATTCCGGCAGGCTGGTGGATGGCGAATACTTTAGGAATGAAGGCGCAGGGATTTTGGATCGGATTGGCCACGTCACTTGCGCTCGTGGCCACCGGGTTATTTATTTTGACGTATCAAAAGGTCTCAAAGTTCCCCGTTCAAGGGCACAACTAAACCACGACACGAATAGCGGAACACTCCACCGAAGAGACCCAGAAAAGGCTTGAGCCAGCGGCTCTGTGATTTGATGACGTAAGGAGTGGGGACCACAGTCACGGCAAGTCTGGATCCGGTCACTGCGCGCTTCACTGTCTTAATTCGGAAGGTTCCGTCTTGATTGATCTTCGCATACGAGAATCCTTCTTGCGGATTCTCTGGCTGAAAGTAGGGGTGGGCATACCAGCGATTCGTCTTCACGTAGAAGAGGACTTTAAAGTTTGCTAACGCATCTTGAGGCAGTCCTTTGATGACGCCAGAGATGTGGGAGTCGCTTACGATCTCTTCAATTCGAAGCTCAGAATTTTTACAGGCATAGGAGTTTTCTTTGAGGATTCTTCGAGACTCTTTCTGCCAACTGGCCTGAGCCAGGGCTGGGAGGGCAAGCAGGGCCAGGAGAACAAGAGAGAGAGTGCGTGACATAAAAAATCCTTCGGCTTGGTTTGTATTCTTATTTTCTGACCCCCTCACAACTTCTACAATAGGAGGAAATTTCCTCCCTCAACCCCTTAACCTGAGTTGAACACTCGGAGTAGGAGAAGGTTTTAGATGAATTGTGATCTGTGCCGCCGTGAAGAATTGCTCATAAAAGGCGAGTATCCTTATCTGCTTCATGAGTTCAATCACTCGTGGTGGCTGCTGGGCGAGCACCAGTACTACCGGGGATACTCGGTGCTTTTGATTAAGGGCCACTACCGCGAGCTTACGGACTTACCTGCGGCTACCGCCACAGCTGTGTTCTCCGAACTCTTGGCTGCTCATCAGAGTGCGCAGGATTTCTGGCACCCCCACAAGATGAATCTCTGTAGTCTTGGCAACGTTGTGGATCATCTGCACTGGCACCTCTTCCCGCGCTACCAGGATGACCCGAAGCTTAAAAATCCGCCATGGCTTCAGATGCAAGAATTTGATACGAAAAAAATTTCACCAAACGAGGCAGAGAAGATAATCTTAGAATGGAAAAAAACATTCGCTTTCAAAGGTTAGTTCATGCTTCTCTCTCATCGTGTGCAGGCCCTCGCAGAATCGGAAACCCTCGCCATGTCTCGACGGGCCAACGAGCTAAAAGATAAGGGCGTTGATGTCATCAATATGAGCCTGGGTGAGCCGGATTTTTTTACTCCCGATAAAGTTAAGCAGGCCGCGAAACTTGCTATCGATCAAAACTATTCCTTCTACACTCCCGTGCCCGGCTACAAAGAGTTGCAGCAGGCGATCTGTAAAAAGTTTAAGCGGGATAATGGCCTTGACTACCAACCCAACCAAATCGTCGTATCCACCGGCGCCAAGCAGTCGATCATCAACGTGCTCATGGCACTTTTGAATGCGGGTGATGAGGTGATCCTGCCGACTCCATACTGGGTGAGCTATTCAGAGATGGTGACGCTTTTTGATGGTAAGGTGGTGGAGATTAAAACGGGCATCGACACGGACTTCAAGCTCACGCCAACTTTGCTCGAGAAAGCCATCACTCCCAAGACCAAGGCTTTTCTCTTTTCTTCACCTTGTAATCCCACAGGCACCACCTACACGGAAGCTGAGCTGCGCGCCCTGGGTGAAGTCTTTAAGAAGCATCCTCACGTGGTGATCATCGCCGATGAAATCTACGAGCACATTAATTTCCAAGGGAAAACATTTTCCCTCGCCTCCATTCCCGAGCTTTATCCCCGCACCGTCACGGTCAATGGGTTATCGAAGGGCTTCTCTATGACGGGCTGGCGCTTGGGCTTCATCGGAGCACCCAAAGAGATAGCAGAGGCCTGCGTGAAGATTCAAGGCCAGTTCACCAGTGGCACCTGTTCTATCACTCAACGTGCGGCGATAACGGCGATGGAGATTGATCCGAGTGAACTATTGCCGATGAAAGAAGCTTTCCGAAGCCGCAGAGATCTCATCGTCAAACTCTTCAAAGATATCCCCCATGTGGAGGTGAATAATCCTCAAGGGGCGTTCTATCTTTTCCCGAAGGTGGATAAGTACTTCGGTAAGTCTGATGGTGTGACCACGATCAAGAATGCCAAAGAGCTATGCCTGTGGCTCTTGGAGCATGCCCACGTAGCACTCACACCTGGAGGAGCTTTCGGTGCACCGGAATACTTTCGGCTCTCTTATGCAACCAACGAAGAAAAAATCACGGAAGCTTGCCGCCGGATTGCAGCCGCTTTGAAAAAACTTAATTAGACGTTGACGTCGAAGGGCCGGAGCCCGCTGGTCCCAGTGATGAGGGAATCACGAAGTTTAATCCCACTGCGGCACGGTAGTTCCAAAAGTTGTACTTGTAGGGAACGTTGGAGCTGTCTGGTAAGCGCAGGCTTGCGTAGTTGGCGTTTAAGGAAAAGATAAGCCCCACCGCTCGCGCCAGACGCACGCGGTAGCCAACTCCTAATTCAAAACTATTCGCATCCGTTTTAATGACTCGTTCAACGTCTCCGGTCACATCATCTTTAAAGCGTAGTTTACCATAGCTAAAAGAGAGGAAGGTGCGATTCATCCAGTACTTCATCCCCGCCCCATAGTAGGGGAGCGTGAGTTTCTCTTTGATGAGGGATTCTTTGAAGGTGTTGTCCTGCTCGCTTTGGTGATAGTGGCCAAAAAGAGAGAGGGCGTTGCCGCCGCCAAAGGGCAGCAGGTACTCGAGTTCACCCCATTGCCCAGAACCTCGATAAGTGGGCGACTTGTTTTGACCAAAGAGATTGGTTTGATTGAAATCCACTCCACCCGACAACATGAGTTCTGCACTCTGAGCGGTGAACGAGAACAAAAGAAGAGTGAGCAAGAAATAAAATTTCATGGCACAACGATAGCTTTGGTAGGTTGGCGCACCAGCGAGGGGTTAGCGATCAAAGACTGGTTGCCCACGCGAGTCAGGGTGTTGCCAGAGAGCGAGAGTTCTTCGCAGTATTGTAGGTCGTGCAGCACACAAGGTAGTTGCCGTTTTTCAGAGTGGTGATGGAGCTCGGTGTGCGAAGAAGGTCTAGGTCCTGATAAGCTCGACCGACGAAGCTAAGGTTGGCGTTGTAGAGGAAAACCGCGCCAGCGTTGGCGAGCTGACTGGTCACCAAGAAGCGGCCATCGCTGAGTTCTTCCACTTCATGAGGATCACAGTTGGTGGTACAGAATCCCACGGCACTGGCGAAGGTGCCCACGAGGGTTCCCGCATTGTTATACACTCGCGGCTGATCGGTGGTGCCGTTGAAGACGACGATCCAACGGTTGTTGCTGATGCGTTTGATGTCGTTAATGTTTGTTGGAATCGTCAGAGGGAAAGGGGCTCCGGCTCGCACTCCGGCGGCAGATTATTTTTCGATCACGGTGGGGGATTCGGCGATCAAACGAGAGCCATCACTCAGCACGGCGACTGCTCTGATCGTTGTCCCAGAGAGGTTGGCTTCCAGAATATCGGGAAGCACCTGCTGATCTCCCAGATCAATCCTCTGGGTACGATCAATGTTTTCTAGACCAAAGATGAAGTCGCCTGTGACCGGATCAATATCACCGCCCCATAAAAACTCTGTGGCATTGGGAGCTTCGTAGAGGAAACGTTTGAAGGTACCAGAGCGAGAAAAAAGAGCAATACGATGAAGGGGAAATGGGGTGGTGCTACGGTTCACAGTGCCACCAGAGACAATGATAATATCGCCGGAGTCGACACCGGCGGTGCCGCTGGCCGCGACCAAGAGGTTAGCTTGATCGTTACAGCTGAAAGTTAAGAAAGTTATAACTGCCTGACTTATGTGTTGTTGATATGGAGTGCCGACCTAAGTGTCGGCACTTTTTTTTTGGGATTAAGCTCTGCTGGGAAGGTAAATACGGTTATAAAAGTCGATG
>JAJTIF010000145.1 GCA_021299675.1 Pseudomonadota bacterium
GAAGCAAGCGCGAGTGGCAGAAGAAATCTATCAAACACTGCTGTCCAATAGGAAGCTAGGAGTATACAGTACACTGAAAAAAACTGGTCGTTATTTCAATCGCTGTTTACTATTAATATCTTGCTGACAGTTTTTTCCATACTGTTAAAAATTAAAGGAAGATTTTGATTTTCGCTTATTTATAGATGAATTTTATTTCCCTCTCACGGCCTTGCTGCTGGCACATTTCTGTCAGGGCCACTCCATGAGAGTCTAGGGAGAATTGTTCATTGTTAAGAAGTCTTAACGATTGAGAAACCAGCTCACTGGCATCGAGGATTTGGGGAAGATGCTGATTAAAGAGCGGTATAGATGCCTCCTTGAAACTGATGTCACAAATCGCTCTAAAGCACTTCCAGAGATGTAAGGGATGTGAGTTCATGTCTGCCATCAGGTACTCAAGCCTTCCTTCAAAGCCCTCGACCTGAAAAAAATCTTTCAGATACTCCTGCCGCAGGAGCTGGTGGATGATGCGGTAAAAGCCAATCTGACCAGCCTGATCGCCGTTGGCGTGGAAGAAATGATCGGCGTGGATGAGATCATGCATCCCAAAACTCAAGGGGTCTCGCTCGCCCAGCACCAATGTACTGAGACGCGAGAGCTGGTGAAAAAGTGTCACGCATCTGCGCCCTTGGATCTGTTGCTCCAGAACTTCTTGCACGCTTGGGATGCGATCCATGAGGATCAGGTCATAGTCCCCGTTACTCCAGGCCAGCAGCGCTCGGTGCACCGGCAGGGGCGTGGCACGGAAGGCGCGGTGATTGAGCAGCTCGCCGAGTGTGGGGTAGCGGGAGAGGAGCTTAACCTCCTCCGCACTCCAGGCGAAGTAGGGGTAGTCAGAGAGAAGTTTTGTTAACTTATGTGAATGAACTGAATCGCGACGATGGGCGCCCCACCAGCCATAGGGATGGCGAGTGCGCAGGTAAGCCACCAGCCACAGGGCCGCATATTCAGCACTTGTGAGGGTTTGGTTAAGATAATCCTCATAAAGTTGTGCGAGAGTGGCGTGTAGTCCAGGTGCCTCCAGCGCCAGGCCTTCAGTGTCGAGTAAAATTTTTTTGAATTTTCCCGCTCGCAGTTTTTGTTTTGCGGGTATACTTGAATTCATTAAGCCTTGTTCTCCAGGAGGGACGACATGCAAGCACAAACTATCGTATCTTTATGGCTCGGTCAAAAGCGGCGTAAAAATTTGCGAGTTCGGTTTGAGGACTGGGGCAACCAGATTAGCTACTTCACCATCATGGGAGAAAGTGAGTGCGGTCGTCGCTTAGTGGGTCGATTGGATACCGGTGAAGCCATGAGCTTTTCAAAAATCTCCCGCGGCTGGGTCCTCTTTGAAGGACTCGAAAACACTGCCCAGGCCATCTAACTTAAGATTCTTTTTGCTGCTTCTATGGTTCCCACATAGGCCTTGATGCTTTCCTCTATCGGATCCGAATAACCACCCCCAATGGCTTGAGCGACGGGAAGACCATGGGTGCGGGCCCAGGCAAACACCATCTCATCGCGCGCACGCACGCCGGCCTGGCTCATATGAAAGGTGCCGAGCTTATCTGTCTTTAAGACATCCACGCCGGCCTGATAGAGAAGAATGTCCGTGGCGGGTAAGAGCCTGAGGGTCTTCTCCAGCACATGGAGATACTCCTCGTCGCTGGTTCCCTCCGCTAGCGCCACATCGAGGTGCGAGGGGACTTTACGGAAAGGATAATTCTTCTCTCCGTGAAGGGAACAGATGAAGACGTCCTCGCGCTCACCCAAAATAGAACTGTTGCCGTTACCTTGATGCACGTCCAGGTCTAAAATCAGCACCCGGCGGCAGCGCTTCAGGGCCAGAAGCTTCAAGCTGGCCACGGCAAAATCATTGAACACACAAAAGCCTTCACCCCGATCGCGGTGGGCGTGATGAGTGCCTCCGGCCAAGAGCACAGAGTAGCCCTCCTCCAGTGCACTCTCGGTTGCGGCCATGAAGCCGCCACAGCTCACGAGACTGCGCTGGAAAAGTTCCGGGCCAATAGGAAGTCCTATCGGTCGCACCTCTTTCTCACTCAGGATGCCAAGCTTGAGGCCCTGTACATAGCGCTTGTCATGGGCACGCAAGAGATCAACCTCTTGGGCTTGGGGAGCAGGGTGGAGCTGCGTGGGGGAGATGATTTGGGAGTGAAGCAGCGCCTCGCGCAGCAGGCGGTATTTGTGCATCGGAAAGCGGTGCCCTTCAGGCATCGGGACCTCTGCAAAATCCGTATAGAATAGTTTCACTCGTGACCAATCCATCCTCTTATTATACCCTGAGTGCATGATTCCTCACTACCGGACAAAGATAGAACAGCGAAAAATTCTCGAGAAAACTTTCGTGCTGGAGACGCTTTTTGATTTGGACGAAGCTATTGAGCAGCTGTGTGAATCGCTGGGTGATCATCCGGATCCCTTCGCGGAAGACAAGTGCCCGTACTACGGAGTGCTGTGGCCTGCGGCAGAGGGGCTGGTGCAGCTTCTCTTAAAAAATCAAGCTCGCTTGAAAGATAAAAAGATCATCGAGGTCGGCTGCGGTTTAGCTTTTCCCTCACTGGTGGCCAGCAGTCTTAAGGCCGATATCTTGGCGACAGATTTTCACCCTGGCGTGCCCCAGTTTCTTGAGAGAAATCTGCGCCACAACTCTCTGACTCTGAACTACCAGCGCTTCAACTGGCGTGACACGATCGACTCGATTGGTACCTTCGACATTGTTATGGGCTCGGATGTCTTGTACGAGCCGCGCCATCCCAGTGATGTGGCCATGGGTTTCAAGCGTCTGCTCAATCCTGGGGGCGAAGTGTGGCTGTCGGATCCCGGACGCGGTTATTTACAAAAGTTTGTGGATCAGATGAAAGAGCTGGGGTTCAAGTATGAGTTTGAACCCCAGAAAGTGAGCACGTATGAGATGTACAACTTTCGCTTCTATTAATTAATACTTCACGCCGCAGCCGTAGGCTTTGGTGGAAGCGATCTTAATCTTCTCGCCTTTGATGGTGGCGTCGAGGGCCTGGGCCACATAGTTCTCAGCTTTTGCTACATCATCAATGTCTGCGGAAGCGATGCTGTCGATGGCGCCTTGATAAAAAATCCGGCCATCTTTACCGATCACATACATGTGCGGGGTCACCTTGGCCTCGAAGGCGCGGCCAACCGTGCCGTCTTCATCGATTAAAATCTCACTGGCTTCGGAGTTATACTTCTTGGCTTCATCAGCTGCCGCTTTCGCCGTCACGTGACCTTGCTTGCCTGGAGCTGAAGAGATGATTGAGAGCCACACTACGCCTTGGGATTTGTATTTTTTCTGGAGCGCCTGCATGTTGTTAGAGTCGTAGTGTTTGCGCACAAAAGGGCAGCCGTGGTTGAGCCACTCGAGCACCACCACTTTGTCTTTAAACTGAGTCGAGGTGATGGTTTTGCCCGAAGCTGAGGGGAGAGAAAAGGCCGGGGCCAGTTTACCGATGTCGACGGCCAGAGCAGGTAGGCTTAAGAGAAGAAGTAGTAAGTAACGCATGAGACCTCCACGAGTAATGAAAGATACTATGCTGGAAGTGTTGTCTCTCAAAGACAAGTGAAAGTGAGTCAAATGAGGAGTTGTTTAACTTCAGCGAGAGCGAGGTCTAAAGTTGAGTTTTAAAGTCGCCCCGAAGAAGGGTTGGCGGTAGGATCCACTGGTGGGTGTGCCCACGTAGCCGGCCACAGTGCCTCTGAGACCTGCGCGCGGGAAATCAACTTTTTGACTCACCTGAAGTCTCAGTCCGTCTTAGCCATTCATGTTCTGCAGCAGGTTCACCTGCTCTAAAGAGTGGCGCAGGGGAAGAGGGCGCACGCCCCCTTGGTAGTTGAGCATAATGGAGGTGTTGCTCATCACCACACCAGTGGAGAGGATCACCCGTGAGCCCACGCGAGAGAGGACGTAGTTATTATCAGTGCGCCAGGTGACGTTTTCACTCAGCCGTTGGGTGGCACCAAAATCCACCGAGACAGCATTAAAGCCAAAGGGCTGGACGTTTCTTGGGAGCGCAGAGACATCGGTCATGAGGTTTTGATTTTTTAATCCCACGTTGGCCTCAAGCTTGATGCCACCGTAAACAGTCGTACCATTTTTTTGGTACTCGGCCATGAATCCTGCAAAAGTAGAGAGGTTTCCGTCGGCGGTCAGGAAGCGGCGGTCGTCATCTCCCGCACTCATGGCCTCGAGTTCGTAGCCGATGAGGCCTTTGAATTGGAAAAAGTTGGTCTGGTAGATGTGAAAGATCTTTCCGCCGCGCATGTTGAGGTAGATGTAGTATGAGTCTTGCACGCCCGCTTTCGGAAGATCGATCAAACTGCCGGCGACGCCCAATGAAAAATAACCGCTGCGCTTTTTTACACATTTTTTTAAATCGGGATCATAGACGTAGAGGTTTCTAAATACATCGCGACTGACGGCGATGCCGTAGATGTGAGCGTTGTCGGTCTCACCTTCATACACAACCACACCATGGGAGACGGTGCGCTCTTTGAGGGAACCATTAGCTTTCAATTCTGTGGAGAAATTCTGATGGCGGCCGCCGGTTTTCACAACGGTGTAGTTTTCATTCTCCGGCATGGCACGACCAATTTGGTCTTTGCGGTCGAAGAGTCCGCGCATGAAACTGCCCAAGGGGGTTGGGACAGTGCCAATCTGCTTCATGGCCCCATCACCACCAGTGTCGGTATTTTTGAAAATTCTCAGCTGCATGCCAATCTCCGCCATGCCGGGAGCCCCGGGACTGGTGGGAGCGGGAAGAACGGAGTTACCATGATTGAGTGCATGCTCTTCGTACTGGACGTAGTTGACCACCATGAGTTTGTCGGGGCTATTGGGGTTCACCATGGCGGTGACGACGTGCTGCTCTCCATTCAGAGCATAACCCACAGTGAAGGCTTCCCAGCCACGCTGCTCGGCGAATTTGGCCACCATAGAATGGATATCACCGCAGATACCATTTTTTGTTTTTTTGATCATGTCGAGGGGACTGGCCAGACCTTTTCCTGCCTCATCGCTTTGCTCAAAGCCCGCGCGCCCAAAATTGTACTCTGCCCAGCCTCCAAAGTGAGTCATCAGATGGGTGAATTCGGTGTCGTTGAGGTTACTGGAGAGTGTCGTAAAGCGCGCCATCATTTCATCAAAGCTATTCGTCTCTTGCAGCTGATTGAGAAGAAGGGGCCCGAAGAACTCTTGCGGGGAGCTGCCGGGATAGAGTTGGGCGATTTTAGAAGCTTCAGCTCGCAGCTCTGCTTCCGTTGCGAAACTCAATTTCTCCGTGGGATTCGATTCGTAGTAATTTTCTACTCTCGTCACGTTCCACTCGAAAGTTTGTGCACCCGTACCTCGAAGCTGAGCGTTTTCTGCGCGCGGGTGCAGGGGCTTGTACTTAGCTTCAAAGAGCACCTGCCAGCCCGATTCTTTAAGATGCTTAGGGATTAGTTTGGATTGATACTGTTCACAAGATTGAGTTTCAGGCGAGGGTGTTTCTCCACAATCAATCCTCGCTTTGTTTTGCATCTCTAGATCTTCCAAGCGTGAGACAGATTCGGCGCTTTCGATGTTTCGGCCTTGGAGCGAGGGATGAGTGAGCACATCCACGAAGGAGCCGATCTGGCTGGGACTGATCTCCTGTGAGTAAGATGGATTTGACCAATAGAAAAATAACCCCGAGCAAAACGGAATCAGCCTAGTCTTTGCCCTCTACTTTAAAACTTTTATTTCAGTTATTTTTAGTCCTAACAAAAAATA
>JAJTIF010000091.1 GCA_021299675.1 Pseudomonadota bacterium
CGAACAGGGTCTTTTATAAAATGCTTCCGCTCACAGGGGGTCAGAAGTTTCTGTTTCAGGTGTTTCTGTCCCTCGAAGGGATCGAGCAGCGTCCAGTTACTGCCATCATACTGGGCCCCCATAGCATTGATGGTAAAATCACGTCTGAGGCTTGCGGCTTTGAAATCCAGCGTCCAGTCGATTTTTGATTCGAAGTCATTGTGTGAATAGATATCTAGTGGAGCGTAGAGTTCCACACGTGGAGGGGCGAACTGGAGTTCATTCGTACCGAAGCTTGCTTTGTAGACATGGTGAGACTGGGGCTTAAGCTCAAAGCGAGTGCCCAAGGTTTTAAGGAGCATCTGGTATTTTTTCGGGTCTGCTCCGTGGATCTCAAAGTCCCAGTCACGGATTTGCTTCGAGCCCATGAGAAGGTCTCGAACCGCCCCGCCCACCAGCACCGGCTTCATTCCTTGAAAGATAACTTTCCCGAGAAACTCTTCCACCCATTCAGGAACCAGAGGCTTTAGCTCATTCAGTAACATTGTCACTCAATCCCTTGGGTCCTGCTTTCAGGTAATCAAAAAGCCCACGCAGCTTAAGCGTTTGCGACTCTTCGAGACGGGTGGCAAAACAAATCGTATTGTTGAACACTTCAGAGTTTTCCAGGGTGCGGATTTTATTTTTAAAGTATGAACGGTTAAACACGTGGGTTGGAACCACTGCCACGCCCAGGCCGTCATACACACCTTGCAGGACCTGTCCAAAAGAGTTCACGATAAGGCGCGAGTTAATCTGACGAGGGATCGCACCGAAGTGCTCGCGGCACCAACGGAAGAAGAGCGGATCATTCTCTTCAAACATGATCACAGGATAGGTCAAAATATCTTTCAGCGAGGTTTTATCGGTGATCTTGAACTGCTTTGACTGTGGAAAAACGAGAATCGTGTGCTCTTCGTGGAGCACCCATTTTTCCGCCCAGGCCGGAACCTGATAGTCAGGCAGAATGAGGCAATCTACGTCCCCACGCTCAAACTTTCGGATCAAGCTTTCTGGAAAATCCATGCTTATTTTTACTTCAAGATCAGGATGCTCTTTGAGGTAATGGATAATCTGTGAAGAGATCCAGCTCTTGCCCAGACCTTGTAATGTGCCCACGTGGAGCGTCCCACGGATCTCTTGGGCTTCTTGATGGATCTGGTCGATCGTGTCGTCGATGCGCTTGAGATAGAGCTTGGCTACCTTAGAGAGCTTGCGACCAGCATCTGTGAGCGTAACGTTTTTTCCATGGCGGGCCAGGAGCTGAAAGCCCACTTTGGCTTCAAGATTTTTAAGAGTCTGCGAGACCGCTGACTGAGTTACACCCAGCATCTCGGCAGCCTGAGAAATACTTTCACTCTGTGAGAGCGCAATCAACACTTGTAAATGGCTTGATTCGTATTTCATTTATGGGGCCTATCATCCTGACCATAAAAAAAGGGACCAGTTGCCTGATCCCTTTATCGTTTTAGACTTATTTCTATCTAGTCTGCACGCTCGTTGAGCTTCTCTTTACGATCGTTCATCACTTTGTCTTGGACGTGTGACGGACAGGCTTCGTATTTTGCAAATTCCATCGAGTAGCCAGCCTTACCAGCAGTACCTGAACGGAGAGTTGTTGAGTAGCCGAACATTTCTGAAAGAGGAACGTGAGCGTTGATGATCGCATCCCCTGTGTCCGTTGTCTCTGAACCTAGGATCACTCCACGACGAGAGGAAAGGTCACCGATGACGAAACCTTGGTACTCTTGAGGAGATTCAACTTCTACTTTCATGATCGGCTCAAGCAGAACTGGATTGGCTTTCTTAATCGCATCTCTCATCGCCATACGAGCGGCGATACGGAATGCCATATCAGATGAATCCACGTCATGGTACTGACCGTCTTGCAGGAAAGCTTCCACATCAATCACTGGGAATGCAGCGAGCGGTCCCTTGTTCATAACGTCGTTGAAGCCCTTGTCACATGAAGGAATGAATTCAGAAGGAATCACACCGCCACGGATCTCGTTGGTGAAACGGTAAACTTGGTCTTCACGCTCTTTACGATCAGTTGTGAGAGGCTTGATCTTACCGGCCACTTTAGCGAATTGACCTGAACCACCCGTTTGCTTCTTGTGGGTGTATTCAAAGCTTGCTTCGCCGCGGATCGTTTCGCGGTAGTTAACC
Organism: Pseudomonadota bacterium; assembly: GCA_021299675.1. Taxonomy (GTDB): domain Bacteria; phylum Bdellovibrionota; class Bacteriovoracia; order Bacteriovoracales; family Bacteriovoracaceae; genus UBA6144. The sequence goes on from JAJTIF010000091.1 coordinate 2,188, forward strand.
TGTGGAGCGCCCACATCAACTTCAGCTTTATATTCACGCTTCAGGCGTTCTGTATAAATCTCAAGGTGAAGTTCGCCCATCCCGGCGATACGTGTCTCACCAGACTCTTCATCTGTGAAGAGGTGGAAAGTCGGGTCTTCTTTAATAAAGCGCTGAAGACCTTTGGCCATACGAGCTTGGTGCTCTTTATCGCGTGCCTTAATTGAAAGCTCGATAACTGGTATTGGAATATGCATCCCCTCACACGACAAGTGCTCGAGGTTCCCGTCTTCAGAAACAAAAGTATCACCAGAAGCACAGTCGACACCGATCATGGCGATGATATCCCCTGCTCCTGCGTAGTCGATGTTAGCACGATCATTTGAGTTCATGCGCACGATACGACCTACACGGACACGCTTCTTGGTACGAGTGTTGATAAGAGTATCACCTTTGGTGAGTTTACCTTGGTAGATACGAGTATAAGTCAGCTGACCGAATTGTTCGTCAGTGATCTTAAACGCCATACAAACAAGACCCTTATCGAAGTCAGGGTACAGGTCAATTTTTTCATTAGTCTTTGAATCGATCGCTTTTGGCTTCTCACAAGAAACTGGGCTTGGGAGGTAGCGAGCGACAGCATCAAGAAGAGGCTGAACACCTTTGTTCTTGAACGCTGATCCCATAAATACGGGAGTCAATTTCAACGCTTGAGTGGCGTTACGGATTGTTCTGTGGATAGTTTCGTCAGAAATCTCTTTACCTTCGAGAAGGTCTTCCATCATTTGATCATCAAAGGCAGAGATCGCATCGAGGAGAGCTTCGCGGTAGCTCTTGGCTTGATCAACCATGTTCGCCGGAACAGCTTCGATTCTTACGATTTCACCGTTCTCGCCATCAAAGTAATAGGCTAGCTGAGAGATAAGATCAACCACACCATTAAAGTTCTCTTCAGCTCCGATAGGAAGCTGCATGAGAACGGCGTTGTGACCAAGCTTCTCGCGAAGAGCCTTCACACCGTTAAATGGGTTGGCACCCATGCGGTCCATCTTGTTCAAAAACGCGAGACGAGGAACGCGGTAGCGCTTCATCTGACGGTCAACCGTGATGGACTGTGACTGAACGCCAGCCACTGAACAGAGAACAAGAATCGCACCGTCGAGAACGCGTAGAGAACGTTCCACTTCTACTGTGAAATCCACGTGTCCCGGAGTATCAATAAGGTTAACTTTGATGGATTTGCCGTCGCCTTCAGCATACGTGATGCCTTTGGTTCCAGTACCATTCCACTCAACTGTGGTAGCAGCTGAAGTAATAGTAATACCCTTTTCACGCTCGAGCTCCATGTGATCCATGGTGGCACCGGCGCCGCCGCCTTTAACGTCTTCAATCTTGTGAATCTTGTCACAATAGAAAAGGATACGCTCAGAAAGGGTCGTCTTTCCTGAGTCAATGTGGGCCGAGATACCAATATTGCGGGTCTTCGGCAGGGCTTTCATGTCAGCAGCACTCATGCGGGCTCCATAGGCTAGAAGGTTCTAAGTATGTTATTTTTATTGAACGCATCATAATGATAAGAGGTAGTGTCGTCAAACGCTTTTCGCTGTTTTGGGTGTTGCGAAATCACTTCTCCTAGTCCATTATTGGGCACCATGAGTTTTAAGAAAGATTTGAGCAAAGAAAATCTCTATGAAGCGGTCAAATCCCTCGTAGAGAACCCTAATCCTCACCTCCAGCTCTCTCAGCAAAAACTCTTCACTCTCTTCAGTGTGGCCTTCCAGTACATGCTTTTTAGGTCCACTAAAAATCCCGGCCACTATATTATTCGTATTGAAGATCCCTTTTTGGCGGAAAAACTAGCGCGCAAGGCCAAAGACGAAACCACCCGTAAGTTCATGCAAAAGCTGCTGATTCCTCGCCGGTTAAATTATGGCAACGGCATTTTCCATCTCGATTATTTTAATCTCACCACCTGGGGTACCACGAAGGATCTGCCTAAAGAGCGCATCCAAGGCGCCATTGTGGTCAAAAACACGGCCCACAATCCACTGATTGACGAGGGTGATTTCCGTCACGTGGATCCAGAAAATGCTCAAAACGAAGCGGCTATTCAGCTCTTTGGTGAGAATTACTATCTGACTAGCCTGATGGAATTTTGTCCTCGTACCATTACAGTGGCCTTTGAGCAGGACTACCCGGGTGTGCATAAACTTCAGTTTGGATTCATCGGAGAAGAGACTCAGCACCTTTCAGGCGTGAAGCTTGCCGGTGACATTAACTGGGAAGATTAACTCTCGCGCTTTCCGTCCGTCCATTGGGATAGACTCAACTCCCCAGTACGGCTCCACTCTTTCCATTCCCCATGCCTAGAGTCTCCCAAGAATCGTCCCTGGCTGCGCTTCTCTCCATTTCCGTAATAAAAAGTCCACTGCCCTTCTTTGAGATCCTCTTGATAGGTCCCCTCGGCGAGGAGTTTTTTTGTCTCGAAAAAATGCTTCCAGACTCCAATGCGCTTGCCTTTGAGCGCCTCCCCTTCAGCGGCGACGGAGCCGTCAATAAACTTCAACTGCACCACTCCTTCTTTGGGAGGCTGGAGAGTATGAAAAATATCCTGTTCGGGCAGCTCCCAGTTGAAGCCAAGGATCTTTTCTTCTCGTTGCATCTTTCGGACAGCTTTGAGGATAAAGAACTGAGCCTTCTCTTGCTCGGCTGAGCTGACCTCTGCGAGATAACCGATTTCATCTTTGAGTTTGCCCAGGAAGCGGGAAAAATTTGGTGAGTACTTCTCCCAGTCTAAATTCTTCATCGCCCGTGCCAGCATCATCATCATTGAATCGTTGGAGCGCATGACTTGCTCAATATCGTCGCTTGTGAACTCGAGGAATTGCTCGAAAGTTTTCATGTTGCGAGTCACCCACTGCATGTAAGCCGGATCCTCTAGAATCCCAGTGACCACGATGTTGTAGCGACTCGCCATCACAGTCGTCTCTAAGGACTCTACAAAGTCCTTAAACCCGTCATATTGTTTTTTCTTAATTCGAGATAGCATGAATCAAAGATTATAGAGGTCTTTGGGATAATTAAAAGTTAAGTTTTGGCTTTTATCTTTTCAATAACTTGCAACAGACGGGGTTGAAGTTTTCCCCAATCACCAGCTGAAAAGTCCCAATTCAATGAGAGCCGCAAAGCATTTTTGGCACAGGCCGATAGACCCAGGGCCTTGAGTACATGACTCTCCTTCGCCGCTCCACTCGAACAAGCGGCCCCACTGGAAATCTCCAGCCCTGCTAGATCAAAGAGCGGCAGCGTTTGATCACTCGGAAGAGAATGAAAATAAAAAAGCGCCGTATTAGTGTTAAGCTCGCGCGCCTGAGCACACACTCGAGCACCAAGGCCCGCTAGAGACTGATCAAGAAAATGCCTGATCTCCTGCATGAGTCTAAGAGAAGCCTCAGGTTTCCAATTTTGGTGAAGTTCATCCAGTGCCAACATCAGCGCCATCGCCGCCATGGTGTTCTCGGTCCCGGAGCGCAGTCTTTGTTGCTGACCACCCCCAAGCATCAGTGGAGAGAGAGACTTCTTTTTCACGAAACTCCAGCCATGACTTTTGAGGGCCCCGCACTTGTGCGAGGAG
>JAJTIF010000231.1 GCA_021299675.1 Pseudomonadota bacterium
AACTCTCTGATCCTTCTGAGGTATACCCTTGTCCATTAAGGAGTCCTTATGAAGTTTATTGCTCTTGCCCTGCTTGCTCTATCCTCTCTCGCTCACGCGGTGGAGATTGATGCCACAGAGGCCCTGCTCAACACTCTCACTCCTGGAGTTTACACAGGACTTACGCCTCGTGAGCAAACCGCCTGCAGCATTGAGATTGAAAAGACAGCCCAAGGCGTCCTCGTGATCGGTCGCGCCCGCGGAGAAGAAGTGTCTAGAAGCGTGGGTTACGGGACAGTTTATCAATGGAAGCCAGGGCAGAGACTGTTTCTCTCTTCTGATTTTTTCTACCGCGAAGACGTCAGTGAAGAAGTGGTCTTCCGGACAATTGCTGTCGAAGAAAAGACTCAGTATGCAGTGGTCAGCCACCTTCGCACCATCGGCCGTGACCGTGTGTTCAATAAACAAGTGGAGTGTGTGATCGATCTTAAGTGAACTCTAGATGATCCTTAGTGAGCGCAGCTTAAACCAGCCCATCACGCTCACGCCCCAACGAAACTCTTCTGATTTAATTTTCTCCTCGATCTCAGCCACACTGAGTTCGAGGATCTCTTCCACCACGTCACCATCAGGGTTCGGCAGTTTCGAGACCTGAAGGTTACGAGCAATAAAAAAGTGCGTGACGGAGTTCACGGTGCCGCTGGTTTTATATTCCCAGTATTTTTCAAGTTCTCCCTTGAAACCGATCTCTTCTTGCATCTCGCGCAGGGCATTTTCAATGGGCGCCTGATTTTTTTCTGAGACGCCCGAGACGGGCTTGAGTCTCACCTGTGGAGTCTCGTGGGGTCTGCGCTCACGGATCAAGAGGATCTTGCCCGAGGTGGTAATGGGAAAAATCACGATGCCCTCCGGGAGGTAAGCTCTCTCCCAGAGGATCTCACCGATTCTCTCTGTGGTGACTTGAATGAACTGGCCCTTAAAAGCGAGCTCTTCCATTAGCGAAGAGCATCCTCGAGCACTAAGGATGTATCTGTCTTCTCATCCCGGTACTTGATGATGATCGGGCATTGGAGCATGAGCCCTCGTGCCTTAATGAAATCATTCTCACTGGAGAAAGCCCGCGTGCCTGGCACCACGACCGCTCCGGCCGGAATGCCTTCTCCGCGGGGGATCACTCGTTGGTTCACAACGTCATACACTTCTACTGCTTTAGAAAGGATCACTCCAGGGGCAATCACCGCGCGCTCACGCACGAGAATTCCTTCCACGATGATCGAGCCCGCACCGACGAAGACGTCATCTTCAATCACCACCGGGCGCATGCCCACGGGCTCAAGCACGCCGCCAATCTGGACACCCGCTGAAAGGTGCACACGTTTTCCAATCTGCGCACACGATCCCACCAGAGCGTGAGAATCGACCATAGTGCCTTCATCCACATACGCACCCACATTGATGTAGGCCGGAGGCATGATCACCACGCCGCGAGCCACAAAAGATCCTCGGCGCACACTGGAGCCACCAGGAACAAGACGAACACCACGGTCTACCGTGAACTCCTGCGGGAAGAGATTGTGTTTATCCACGAAGCCACCTTCGGCTTTAAGCACACCGGCCTTGAAGGCTGCGAGGATGCCTTGTTTTACTTCCGAGTTGGCGACCCAAACGCCGTCGACCTTATGAGCCGAGCGGACTTTGCCACTTTCAAGATCTGTTAAGAGTTGCTCCCAGCTCATACGTTCTTCTCCTTGGTAAACCATGCTTCCACTTCAGCGTTGATCTCCACCAGTTTTTGCACATCTTTGAAATCATCATGGTGAAGTGGGGCTTGCATGACTGCAGTTTTGATCCAGCCTTTCTTGGCCAGAAGCGCTTTCACCGGCAATGGGTTGGAAGCCAGGAAGAGAGAATTCGAGGCTTTCTCCCAGAGAGGAAAAATGCGATCGAATTTCTGCTGAAGGGAGAGCTCAGCGTAGCGCTTGGTCTCTTGAGGCCAGCAGTTGCCGGCAACACTGACGACCCCCGTGCAACCCATGGGGACGAAGAAGGGCAAGAGAGCGTCGTCACCAGAATAGATGGTGAGTTCTGGCAGCGCCTGTCTGAACTGCGAGTACTTCTCAATGGAGCCTGAAGCCTCTTTGAGTGACCAGAGATTCTTGTGTCCCTTGAGGTTGGTCAGCACGCCTGGATGCATGGGGACAGCTGAGCGGCCTGGGACGTTATAGAGCATACAGGGGCGAGTCGAGGTGTTCATGAGTGACTCGAACCATTTGGTTTGTCCCACCAGACCTGGCTTCGAATAGAGAGGAGTCACCAAAAGATAGCCGTCAAACTTATGCTCTTCTCCAAACTTCATCCAAGCTTTTTGATCCTCGAGCTGGTGACCGCCGATCCCGAGAATAATGCTGGTTTTAAGATTGAGCTTCGTGGCGAACTTTACGATTTCATTTTTGTCATTCTGAGAAAGATTCAGCGCCTCAGCCGTGGAGCCTAAGAGCACGATGCCGTTGCCCGCTTCTTCTTGTTTTTTTAGAAGAAACTCGAGCGAGGCAAAATCCACTTTGCCCTCTGTTGTGAGGGGCGTGACCACGGCGGTCCACACCACATGTGAGTTGAGTTCTTTGATCGTTTTCATATTGTCTTCTCCAGATGATCCATCAGGTCTTCAATTCCATGAAGACCTGGGGCTAAGGGTTTTTTGATCCACTGACGAGCGACATCGATCGCCCCTTGGGCAAATAACGAGCGGTCATGAGCGTCGTGGGAAATTTTAATCGTTTCTTGCGCGAATTTTAAAGTCAGTTCATGAAAACCCACGACATCTCCCTCTCGGCGGGCATCGATGGGTACACTAAAATCACACCAGCTCGCCATGGACTTTGCTGTGCCTGAGGGAGCATCCAGTTTCTTCGTGTGGTGGACGTCTAAGAGTGTCGCTTCGAAGGCGGGAAGATTTTTTTGCAAACGATTGATGGTTTTCACCAGCTGGCGAAAGAGTTGTACACCTAAAGAGAAATTCGTGGCATGCAGCCAGTAGAGCCCGCGCTTTTGAATCTCCGCTTTTATACCTGCGGGCCATTCAAAGCCTGTGGCCCCAATCACCAAGGGGGTCTTGCTTTCAAGAAGGGTGGGTAAGAGCGCTAAGAAAGCCTCGCCCGGGATAAAAAGAATCCCCACATCCGCTTTCGCCAGGTCACTAAGGGTCAGAGGGTTTTTGCGACCGAAAGGACCTACAATCTCCTGCGAAGGCAGGAGTTTTAACAAGTGGCCTCCGGTTTTTCCACTGCCAATCACTGCGACTTTCATAGCTTTCCCCAAAACTGTGCGTGGATATTTTTAAGGATCTCTTCGCTCTTGTTTTGTTCGAGCAGAATACAAAACGAGCTCTCACTGGCGCCACCGGAGGTCATCAGGATTGAGGCTCCTTGAGCTGATTCAAGGATTTTTCCTTGGATGCTTGCCTCGTGGGAAATGCCAATGCCAATTACGGCAATGAGCTCTGAGGCCGTGAGCTGTGTTGTGCCCACGGAATTGAGCTCTCTCAGGAGGTCTTCACTCACGGGATAGATCTTATCGATCACAAAGCCCAGGCGGTTCTCCGAGGTGTTCATGAGGGTCGGGGTGATCTTGTGTTTATTGAGGATATTGAGCACGTTTAAGATAAAGAAGGGAGAGTTCTGTCCTTTCTTTTCTGTGACCGTGAGCCAAGACTGCTCTTTTTTCAAAGACACCGCTCGCACACTTTTCTTTGCCTTTGGGTTCAGCGTGATGCGAGTGCCTTTCACTTGCGGGTTTTGCGAATAACCTACATACACCGGAATGTTCGCGCGCATGGCCGGAAGAAATGTGTCCGGGTGAATAACCTTGGCCCCAAAGCGCGTGAGCTCACTGATCTCATCAAAACTCACATCCTCAATCGTCTGAGCGTTGGCGACCAAACGCGGATCCGTGGTCATGACACCGGCCACGTCTTTCCAGATCTGCACTTCACTCGCCCCAAGCGCTTCAGCAAAGAGGGCGGTGGAGTAGTCGGAGCCTTCTTTGCCAAGCGTGGTCGTGCGCTCGTTGAGATCTGAGCCGATGTAGCCTTGGGTCACGACGACGGCTTTCTTCATCAGAGGGGCGATGAGGGTTTGTGCATTGTTTTTCAGAAGGTCTAAGTGGGGGATGGCCCGGCTAAAGTCCGAGGAGGTCTTCATGATACTTCGAGCGTCCACCCATTCTACTTTTCGGCCCGTGAGTTTCAGGGCTTCGGCAAAGAGATGTGAGCTGATCAATTCTCCGTGGCTCACGAGCTCATCGATGGCGGAGAGGGAGGCTTCTTTCAGGAGCTTCATCCCACGCAAGATTTCCTCTACGCGGGCGCAGTACTTTTCGACTTCGCTACACATGCTTGGGTTGAGGGCCCGCATGAACTCAAGATGGCGGGTTTGAAAGTCTGAAAAATTCTTCTCCCAAACCGGGAGCCCCTTAGCGGCATCAAAGGCCATCTGCTGCAAAAATTTTGTGGTGCCGGCCGTGGCTGAAATCACACACACCAAAATTTCTGGGCGGTCTTGGAGGACCTGCACGGATTTTTTGGCAACTTCTGCGGTGGCCATGCTAGTGCCACCAAATTTTGCGATCGAAAAACTCATGAAATCAACTCCGTTTGAAGTTTTGACTATAGCAAAGCAAAAGACACTCACCCAAGCCAAAAAAGTGTTAAACTCCTGACATGGAATTAATCAAAGTCGGCATTCTCCCCTTACATGACGCTAAAGAACTTCAACGCATATTGCTATCAAGGAATATCCCGGTGGAGCTTAACCACAACGGGCAGACCTGTAGCCGCGGATGCACCGTCACGGTCGAACTTCTCGCCCCACGCGAGGCTTTGGCCCAGGTGCAAAGTACTCTCAGGGAGCAGCATCAAAAGCTAGCTGAAGGCCATAAGGTGGATTGGGATTTACTGGAGGCGACTTTTGACCCGGCTAAGAGCCAGGCGACGTGCCCGGCTTGTGGCACTCAGTTCTCGACGACGAGTACTGAATGCCCCGAGTGCGGATTGTGTTTCTAAGGTCTGACGTCTTTCACGGGGAGTCTTTCGACTGGCGTGCTGAGCTCATCCCAAAAATAACTAAACTGGTGCGTGTAGGCGTCGACCACTTCTGGAATGGTGATGACGTAGTAATTCTCAAAATTGTTGTCAAAAGCTGAAGTGGTGAAGTTGCCGGCACCAGTGAAGACCGCGTCCTGACCGGCGAGTTCGAACACCATAAATTTGTTATGTTGCAAGAGTATGCTGTTGTGGTTGGTCTCCATGAATTGCATTTCAAGGCCTCTCTGCATCATCGGGATCACTTTAAAGGCTTCCATGTTGGTATTGCGGCCCACGGCGCTGCGAGTTTTGTATGACCAGTACATATCATCATCTGTCACGAGGCGCAGGGGGGTTCCAGCCTTAAGCAGCTCTTCAAACAGGGCCACAAATATGCCAGAGAAGCGGTGAGCGGTGGTATTGAGACGCGTGGATTTCTCTGCCATTTCT
>JAJTIF010000140.1 GCA_021299675.1 Pseudomonadota bacterium
CGTGGCAACCAATGGCCTTACTTAGAAAACATTTTGGGTAAGTAAGGATTTGCCTTAGGACCACACCATAAATGCTCCTTCTATTGTCTGTCCTGGCATTGTTCTGCAACCTGTATAACTGTCAGATTATCGACAGCAAGGTGAGCGAAGTCCTTGATAGTCTGGTGAGCGGCACCTCTTACAAGTCCGTCGTTATTTCAACCACGTTTGAAGAAGGAACGTACTTGAATGCTGCTGCCGTTTGTGGTGGTGGAGGAGGCACAGGTGTGACCAGTTTCATCATAGGCTCACCTGAAAGTCTCTTTACTTCCTTGCCTGCGGCTGGCGGATTCGTTTTGCATTGAAGAGGAATTACTGCTTGTGAACCAGACAGAGGCATCCACAATGGTAAGTTGAGTGATACCCAAAGTTAAAACTTGCAAGGTGTTTCGAGGTGTTGTGGAAGAGTGCTCGGGAGCTTTTGTAATCTCTTTTATTCCTGATTATGGGGTGAAAAAGGTTGATGTGTTGGCTGGAATCACTGCACACACCGTCTATGATGTGGCGACAATGGAAAGAGGTGTTGTACCCTTCTCCACTTGTTGCAATGTATGTTTCGCTTTTATTCTCGTTTACTGGTAAGACCCTTTCAGATGCTGGTTGGGATGGTACTTTTACTGTTTCAGTCACAACCAGTGGTGCTTCTTCTTTCACGATTCTGGTCCCTGAAAACACCGAGAAGTAGGTTCTGCCACACTCCTTCTGACCTCGCAAGAATGGATTTTGAGAGATTCTATCAACTGGTACCTTTTAGTCTCACTTGTTCTGGATCGGAGGTCATCGATTGTGCAACGGGCTGCCCCATCAATGTTGCTTCTTCCGTCGATCCCCTCTTCACTCATGTGTCCTCTTACATGCACGTTTTCCTTTTTGATTCCTTCGTCTAATCATCATTCCAGTAAAAACCAGGTTGGAAATATTCCCCTCTTTCAATATCCTGTGGTTAACAATGTGATCTCCACTGTTGTTTGGATTTCTAAGATACCCAGCAAGACCAGAGTGTGTAGTTGCTCCTACCCAGAAATTTGATTACCTTCTCCTATTCCAGCTTCCATTTGTAACAGGCGGGAGACAATAGTTACTGTTTAGATCAGTTCACCCTCCTTTGGTATGGACATTATAACGGATGGTACCTTGGACTTAAGCTGCAATATTTCCTATTCTAGTTTGTATACTTCCAATGGTGTGTAACCTTTCTTTCAATCAATCTCATATCCTAAGGTGATCAAATGCTCCAAACCACTATTTCCGAATTTGGTGGCCTTCATCCAGGGTGTGACTATGATGCTTATAATCGGATTCAATCGGGTTGATTTTATTTTTTTGTGGCCTTTGTTTTGGACAAAATTATTTTGCAAGCATTATTGAAAAGAGCTCTAACGTGTACAGGTTATTTGGAAGTGAAGGAGCTTATCAATTCACCACTCGGTGAAATAACAACTACCATTACCAACTTGTTATCCGATTTGGTACTCCTTCCCTTCCCTTCCCTTCTGTTCCCTCTCCCTTTACTTTTCCCACGATAACCGTGACAGGCGTCTTCTTTTCCCCAGACAGTGGCTTGGAAAGACTGCTTACATTCGGCTGTATCGTTTTTGGATTCAGTGCCAGAGACCATATTCGAAGAGACCAAAGATTGTGTTCAAGTACCGGAGAGCGACCTCTGGCTTGCTGACTCGTGCTGTAATACGGCGTAAGTTCTTTTCTTTTTCTTCACAACTTCTCAATTTTTCAGCCTGGCTCTACACAAGTGCTGTTTGACGCAACCCTTCAACTTTACCGTGACAGAATATTCTCTGAAAGAAGCTAGCAACCCCGTTCAAAAATTTTCTTCTGCGGGATGTACATTCCCCCCTTTTTTAGGGGTATTTTTTTTTTTTTTTTTTTTGGGCGAGACGGGAGGTTACTACAAAATAATTGTTAACGTGATGTAGCAACCGCTTATCAACTTGCAACCCGTGCTGAATTACGGTATTCTCTTTGTTTTATACCCTAAACCTCAACTTTTACCCAACCCTCTAATGTATCAGAATCGACGAATGTGTGCACAGAGGAGGCAGAAGCGGTATGTCTACATTTGTTCTTGTACCAGTGACTAAGCAAAAACAGGCAAACGCAGATGCACGATTCAACAATAATCCTTTCAACGAATGTTTGGCAAGAGCAAGGGGACAAGGATGCTTTGTATGTACTCCCTTTGATCAGATGACCAATTGAGTAAGGCCGATAGTGCATGTAAATCTGTGAGTGCATCCTCTTATTGCATCGAGCACAGTTATTGCTCTTTGTATTGTCAGACGGATGATGATTGCTTCAAAGGCAGATGTTCGAATTGTCTCCTGTTCTATTATTTCTCGCTTTTTCTATTTTTTCTTCTTTGAATTATTCTGAATTTTGAATTAGGTGTGGATAGTACTTGCGTTGAGTTGGAGACTGACATCGATGTACAAATAGAGGCTTTTGCTGCTGTATGTGCTCTGCCACCGTTTTGGTCATTAGTTGGTTCGACTGACCAGCCTTGCAGTGTATTTTTAGTAGACTAGATCCTTATGTATCTGTACTTCTCCAAGAAGAAGTCCTCTTTCAAAGCCAAGACTTTGATGGCACTCTTGCTGAAAAGTTATATCACGTGCTCACCGAGAATCAGTGCCTGGCCTCATCAGGTTGGTACAAAAAACATCCCTATGAACTGATTGCAAAGGGGAAATATGGCCGGGTAACCACGACTACATTAACGACGAGGATGAATGCCTCTCTCAAAGATGGTGCCCTTATTACAACGCCAGAATCGGACCTACCATACCTGGAAAAGTTCAGGGAGTAACAGAAGGTACTTTCGAGCAGGAGTACAAAGGTGACATGTTCAGAGCAATGCTTCAGAGACTTTCCTTCCCAGGATGTTTGTGTTTATGCAATGGGAGGAGCAACAGACTTTGTTCAACTCGTACTCTCCAGACCAGATATGTGCCAGGTACCTATCTCATCAACCTCTCACATCTCACGCACGCTCACCACCTACAGGTTAGAGTGACAGATACGGGAGTGGCGAGTGCAGGCACGGATCCTACCTTTTGTACTCTCCCTGACATTGGTGGTTCTGATGCCCTCTATGTCGATAGTGATCCTATTGCCTATCGTCCTTGGGGTCCTTGTGTGCTTCCTAAAGCCGATGTAGTTTTCCCCTTGCTTCTCCTATTATCCTCTTCTTCTCTTTTCACATTTCTTGACCAGTTTCGCCTCTCTTTTATTCTCTTGTATGATATTCTCTAGACGATGAGCAAATGCTATGATGATTTTTGCATACCAGGATACAAAGACAGCCCTTGCAGGTCTTACTGCGAATATGTACCAGCAGTAGATGCCGGTACTTGTCCTGGAACGTGGCAATCGTGGACTGGCCCTACCGGTCCCCAGACTGCTTGTACCGTGGAGACCACAAGCGGAGTAAGAGCAGCGTGCTTGGCCTTAGGTTTGTTCTCCTTCCTTTTTTCTTGGAGTCCTTTCAGCCAGTAGCTTTCAGTTTCACTGATAAGATCCAGGGGCAGACTACAGATGGGTAACAGGAAGAACCTGGTCACCTGCTCTCATGAACTCAAAGGAGCAATGTGAAGCCAATATCTGTTGGCAAGAGCCCGTGGTAAGTCACACCTCCTCCACGTGCACTCCTCTTATGCTCCTCCAAAGGGTTTGAGATGGGATGTCACTCCTCAAGATTGTTTGGATTTTGATGACACTTGCACTTCTTGTAAGGTGGGAACAGAGGCCACTTGTGCCGGACAAGAGGAATGCGAATCAGAGGGATATTGCAACGATATCACCGGTACCTCCTTTACTTTTATAAATTCTAATCATCCTCATAGGATGTTACTATGTAGAAAATATAGCAACGATATTAGGAACAAACGTTCCTTGCGACTGGTCTCCGAAAGGATGTCGAGTACCCGTAGATCAGGTTTGCCCACCTTTATATCCTTACTTCCCCTCTTTCGGCCTTTTTTTAAATTTTGGTAGGTTAGGTGCGAACAAAGAATGTTGCCTCCAAACCCTTTGGCCTTATCTTGGGAATTGCCAAAGACGACAGAGGAAGAGTGCACGGAGTGGGCTTACATATGTAATGACAACACCATCCCTGGTGCTTCTACCTTGAAGGCTGCCTCTTTACCTCCCGTAAGTAGATGGAGATAGATGGAGAGAGAGGATCAACGAGATGGAGCCTTACTCATGATCTACAAAAGGGTTTCAATAGAATGAACCAAGGCGAGTGTGAGCTATGTGGTGGAACTTATCAACCTTTCTGGACTTGGTTTGGTGCGTAAGAGAATGGAGGAACATAAAGGAAAGAGGGGCTGGGTATTTGCCTTCGCTAATTTTTTGCAGAAACAGGATCTTGGGTGCGTTACAGGTGGCTCTTCCCAACCAGTTGGGTGACAAAGGAGATGACACTCCCTGTTTGGGTACTCTATGATCACCTGCTTCCATCTCCTCATCAACTTAGGAGCCTGCATTGAGCGCCAGATTGTTTGTCAAGCTATTGGATGGAGCCAAGGCATCTCGCCTGAAGGATATTGTCATTGATAAACTTAACTGTATGCATGACCATCAACTGGGAAATCCTAATGTCGAGAAAGGTCAATATGGTGTGCAGAGAGAATTGATTGGCTTGACCAGTTGTTCCTGCTCTGGTGGAAATGAGGAATGTTACTCCCTCTTACGTTCTTTGGGTGGAAGTATCAGCGGTACTGTTAGGTATTATTCACACCCACACCCACACCCACACCCACA
>JAJTIF010000176.1 GCA_021299675.1 Pseudomonadota bacterium
GAGCGCTGGGGCCATCCGCTCGACACGCTCACCGTGCTGGCCTGTGTGCTCTTCGTTCTGAACGCTCCCTTTACTGAATCGAATGTTTGGATCTATCTGGGGCTGGCGATTTTCTCGACTCTCTTCGTGACCAAGGATGAGTGGGTGCACGCCCAAGAGTGCGAGGCTTTCGAGCAGTGGCTGCACGCCTTGCTCTTTATTCTGCACCCGGTGCTCTTGTACTTGGTTTACGTCTTCTGGTCGCAAGGGGTATTTCCCCAATGGTTTCTTCCGATGCCTTATGGCATCGCTCTTTTTGCTGGTTACCAAGTGGTGTATTGGAATTTTATCCGGAGGTCAGTGTGATTAATAATGAGATCTACGAAGACTACGGCGACCGCTGGTACACGGCCTACGATGATCCTATCGCCCTTTTGAGGGCTGAGAACGAAGCGAAGTGGCCATGGGTTCTCGAGCGGATCAAGAAGCTTAGTCCTTCCGCCCAAACACTTCTCGATGTGGGCTGTGGGGCTGGCTTTCTGGCCAATAAGATGGCCACACTCGACTTCAAGGTCTCCGGCGTGGATCTCTCCGCTGAAAGCCTGCGAGTCGCCCAGAAATTCGATCAGACCAAAAGTGTGAACTACCAGCACGCCAACGCCTACGAACTCCCATTTGCCGATGAGAGTTTTGATGTCGTCGTGACAATGGATTTTCTCGAGCACGTCTACCATCCGGAAAAAATCGTGGCTGAATGTGCACGAGTCCTCAAGCCCGGTGGCTTATTTTTCTATCACACCTTCAACCGTAACCCGCTGGCGGAAGCAGTGGTGATCAAGTTCGTGGAAAAGTTCGTGAAGAACACACCACCACACATGCACTTGATCGAGCTCTTCATCCGCCCCATTGAGCTCATGCAGTACTGCGAGGACGCAGGGCTTGAGAACCTCGATGTGACGGGGCTCAGACCTGTGCTCACGAGTTTTAGTTTGAGAGATATCTTTAAGGGTGTGGTGCCGAAGACTTTAAGATTTACGACGACTGACGATTTGACGATTTCGTATATGGGATTAGCGCAAAAAAAAGGGCCCCTCACCATGTGAGGAGCCCCGTGAGATCTAGTTACGGATGTAAGTGATCGTGGTCTTACGAAGGCGTGAAGTCGGAGTGCGAGTTTCACAGTTCGTGTTAAAGCTCATCTTCAAGCGAGCAAAGGGCTCACCAGTCACCTGAGTACATTCGCCGCGAGCGAAATCAAAGCCTGAAGAAGTCAGTGTACACTCTACACCTTTCTCCATCGCGAAGCTTTCAAGCTTCTCTTTAGCAGCCATCTCTGTAGCTTCCAAAACGGCGTCATAGCGTGTGCCAGTGCAGTAGTATGATGGTGGAAGAGGAGTTGGGCCTGGATACGGATAACCTGGACCTGGGTATGGATAGCCTGGGCCTGGATAGGGGTAGCTAGGGCCTCTTGGTGGGAACGGTGGTGGCATAGGAACCGGACGGCGAATCTGGGCCAGGGCCGGAAGGGCGATAACCATCAACAGTACGAAAGCTAAAAGCTTTTTCATAGAATCCTCCTCAGTTGGATTCTTTTAACTTAGGTTAACCTCTTCTACTTCGTCAAAGACTGCCGCTTCACTCTGAGAAGCGCGTATAAAATCTGCTCGCTCTCAATAGGAATGTTCCGCTCAGAGCTCAGTTGCTCCAGCCTTGCGATGAGTTTTTCAATCTCATGGAGTTGGGTAAGCAGTTCGATGGAATTCTGAATGATCATGATAAACACCTCCGTGTTTATCTAAGTATATTTTTGTTTGATATGCCAAACAACTTGTTTTCAATAAATGACGCAATCAAATAAAAAATATTTTAGTTTTGCCCCGCTGGCGCCCCTATTTGCGATAAAGAAGAGTTAAGCTCTCGAAATGATGAGTGTGAGGAAACATATCAAAGAGCTGGCTCCGTAGTGGTTGGTACTCTTTAAGAAGACCTTGGAGATCAAGCTCAAAGCTTTCAGGAGAGCAGCTGGAGTAGAGAATATATTTAGGCGCTAGCTTTAATAGAGGGGGAAGTGTCGCGGCGAGGCCCCTTCTGGGTGGATTCACGAGCACTAGCTCAGGAGCGAAGCTTTCGAGTTGCTGGAACACAGACTCAGCACTACTGGCGACAAACTGCGCCGGCAGCATCTGTGTAACAGCTGCCAATGTGGCGAGTGTGACCGCCTCTCGACTGAGCTCAAAGCCCAGCACCTTACGCTGAGGGCCTGCCAGGTGAAGCGCAAAGGACCCACTTCCACAAAAGAGATCAGCCACACGAATTGGGTTTAAGTCGGCCGCCCAAACCTTTGCCGTCCGGTAGAGCTCAAGGGCGACAGAAAGATTGGTTTGCATAAAACTTTGAGGACCATAATAAATCTCCAGTTGATCATAGCGATGGGTAATAAATCGATGACTCGAGAGAATGATCTCTTCCTCACCCTCGAGGATCGCATGCGCTATCGGCTGAATGTTCACACTCACGACTTTAAAACTTTTAAGGTCCTCCAGACCCAAGCGAATCCGATCGAGCGCCTCCTTCGAGCGCAGCACGAAACGCAGCATCTTCTCTCCGGTGACCGGCGAGTGGGAGAGAATCAAAGACTTCAGCTCCCCTTTGCGTTCTTGAATAGAGTAGGGAGTAAGCTTCCATTTTTTTATAAATTCGCAGAGGTCTTTGAGCTCACGGTTCAGTGGCTCGGATTGGATCGGGCAGTCGTAGAGTTCAAGGCTTCGCTCGAGTTGTGCCAGACCCAGAATCGGTTGCGTGAGATTGCCAGAAACAGCAATCTTGATCTTCTGACGGAACCCTTGCTCGAGACTTGCGGTGGATTTTTCCAGTGGGATCTTCACCATCGCCTCAAGGCGAGACTCCTTCTCCTGGAGTTGAGATGAGTAAGGTGTTTCAATCAAGGTGCAGGATCGACAAGCTCCTTGATTGAAGTGTGAGCAGAAGCTCATTGGCGTAATTTTTCCTGAAGCACCGCTTGGGAGATCGCCAAGATGTCAGATTTAAATTCATCGAGGCTCTCGCCGGGCAATGAAAATTTAAGACCAACCTCATTCGCACTGATGGGCCACGCGAGCTCAAATTGATCGCGGATACAACCCTTCATCGATTCAGCTTCAAGCAGAGATTGGACTTGTGCCGCCGGAACACGACCGATGCAGTATTTTCGAACCCGATGCTCCCATTCGTCGACGAGGGTGA
>JAJTIF010000120.1 GCA_021299675.1 Pseudomonadota bacterium
AGACCACGCTTGAGTTGGATTCCCTCATCGATTCCCATCATGAGAGCATGGAAGATGAAAGGAAGCGCCATTATGCACGTACTCTCCGCATCACAGAGCCGATGATCGTGAGCCCAGGACCAAAGGCCAGGCTCAAGACGTATTCCCGCTTCGTCTCTTCGCTTAGCATGCGCTCCCAGATATGCGGGAGCGTAGCTGAGGACATGTTACCGTGCTCTTTTAAAATTTCTTTGGATGCTTTCAGTTGATCCGGTTCGGCTTGCAGCAGATCTCCCGCGAGGTCGAGAATCTTCGGTCCGCCCGGGTGAATGGCAAAGAGAGAATTATTTTTTAAATCGTCCCAGTCCATTGAAAGTTTCTCACACACTTCTTCGATGAAGCCTGAGAGCCCAAGAGCAATCTTAGTAGGCACCTCACGCGTGAGGCTCATCATCATCCCGTGGCTTGAGGGGATCCAGGTCATGTCTCCTGCGGAATCCGGGACCAGTTTCTCATGCACAAAGAGCACCTCAAAACCCGCAGTAGGTTTAGTCGTCGATAGCTGGTACTTGATCACGCCGTCCGCAAAGAGTGACTGCACAATCATCTGCTCGGCGGTGTGAACGTGGCTCTGCATGTGCAGACTACACATTTCCGTATGCACGACATCCACGACGTTGAAGTCTTCGGACTTCACCAACGACTTTGCTGTTCGGAGCGCCGGCAGCGAGGCGTAGCAGCCCATGTGGTAGGCGTGCGTGATCGCTGGGGAGTGCTCGAGGTTGGCGAACACTCTCTGAGGGGCACTGGGAGACACGTAGCCCGTGCAAGTCACGTGCACGAGGTGATCAGGAAGAGTGGCACTCGCTGGATAGAGAGTTTCAAAACTTTGCAGGGCCTGCAGCTGAAAAAAATCTGCGCGTTTTTGGATATCCATTCCCCGTGGATATTCGGGAGTGAGTGCGTAGATGTCACAGTCTTTCCAGTCACGATCAAGGTCGCGAGAGAAGCTGTAGCGGGTTTGAATTGAGTCTGAGCTCACAAAATATTTTTGTAGTTTTTCCCAGTCCGCACTCTCCCCCATCAGTTCCGCAGACCGCTTGTGAGATCTCATCACCCAAGAGTTAAGGGCATTTTGCTCGCCCTTAGTTGGCGGAAGCAAATGCTTAAAATGACTTAGATAAACGCGTTTCATGGGGGAATCCTCAGTTGAGAGCCCAACATGCCACAAACAAGCGAGCAAGAGAATAAGCCTTTAAGATTTGTTGATGTAAAAGTCACAACAAGCCTTAGATCCTGTCATTTTTACAGGGTTGCCACTTCCAAGCGGAAGATCTCCCTAGAATATTAAAAACCGTTAACAGGAGTCTGATCATGAAATTCATCGTGCTTATTGCCTTGGTGTTTGCGAGCCTTCAGGGCTACTCACAAATCGAGACCCGCTCGATGTCTCTCAGAGGGACTGAGCACGTGCCACTTTATGACTGCTCCATTTTAGAAAATCACTACGACCGCCGTGACTGCCAAGACCTGAGCCGCCGCGCTCACAACAGCTCCTGGGAGCGCCACGGATACGCCGTGAACTGCTACGATGTGAATCGCCGTGACGAAGGCCTGTGCTTGAGCCTTGCTCGCCGGATCACCCACTCACCCTACGCTTTCAACTGCTCACACCTTCCGCGCCGCTCGATCCAGTTCGACCGCTGCTTGATCACTCGCGATGCCTACGACCGTGGCTACTTTGAAGAGAGCTTTCCACGCACAACGACGACCACAACCACCACCACTCGCGTGATCGAGAATCGTCCTGTGGTAAACACCTGTGACTACGACTACTACGATCGCTCTTACCAAAACTGGATAGATCGCAAAGAAGAGCAGCGCCGCCGCGGCCAAACTCGCACAGCGATTGGTGTCGTGACAACCATCGGGGGACTCATTCTCGGTGGCTCTGATGACCGCACCACACGCACCATCGGTCAAGCCATGCAGATCGGCGGAGTCTTCCTCACCGCCTGGGGCCTTGTGGAAGTGGCTGACGCCAACTTCCCTCCTCCACACCGCTTCTCCGGCTGCTCCAACGCCTGGAGAGGTGAATCCCGTCGTGTCGTGGTGGAGCAGCAGACCTGTACGTCAACTCGCTACACAGAAGTCGGCCGTCACACCAGCCGCTCATACTATGAAGTGAACTGCTCAAACAGAACCTATGTGACTTATGAAAAATTTGATCCTTGGTACCGCGGGTACTAAGACCAACTTCAGTCTACCGAATTAAAAGTGTAGCCCGACAGTCCTTGTCGGGCTTTTTTTAAAAATCCAATACGCTTTATGCCGATAAACCACCGAGTTAGGGTCTTATCCACGAAGGTTAATCTATGAGATCGATTTTTTATGTCTTCAAAAGATTTGTGATCACCGTCGATATTACTTCAATCATTATACCTGTCATGATTCCAGCCAGAGTAATCATCAAAGCGCCAAGTTTTAAAAGCAAGTCTCGTGGAAGAACTTTGATGTCGCTTTTAAGATCAGCCAGTTCCGATTTAAGTTCAGTTCCGACACGTTTGATCTCAGACTTAAGGTCAGTTTCGACACGCTTGATCTCAGACTTAAGATCAGTTTCGACACGCTTGATATCAGACTTAAGATCAGTTTCGACACGCTTGATCTCAGACTTAAGATTAGTATCGACACGCTTGATCTCACCACTAAGTCCAACCATCTCGAGTTTTAGTCCACTTTCGACTTTATCAAGATCA
>JAJTIF010000017.1 GCA_021299675.1 Pseudomonadota bacterium
GAGTGTTGCACTTTAATTTGGTTTGCCTCACGAGTCGGACTGTATCTCACCAGATTCAAGGCGTGGCGGCCATGGCCTTGAACGCAGGGAACATCATCTTCGCAGTAGTTGGAATTGACTGGACCTGTGGCCTTGAAAAAACCTGTGCACATGGAGATGGCGACCGCTTTACCGCGGCAGAGTTCACTATAAATTCTCTGTGTGGCTCGTCTCGCCGACGAAAGATTGTTAATCGATAGGTCATCGCAGGTAAGATTCCGGTTGCCCTGAGTAAAAGGCATCTGAGCCGCGCAACTTGGAGAAATCAAATTCACCATGGCTGCCTGAGGGTCCGCAGCTGGTGTGATGTAGTCTTGTAATTGACTCAAAATCGCCTGGGCCTGATCGAGGAAATTTTGCGGCAGCGATGTTTGCCCTGGCTCGCGACAGAAGGCTTGCGTTTGTACAAAGCGCAGATCTTCCACTAGACTTCCTTCCTGCCGACAGGGGGCATAGGCGGCATGATCAGACTGGAACATGTTTCGATACGGATACTGCAAGCGGGCCTGACTGAGCTTGAGTTCATTGCCCCACCAAACAACAAAGAGGGATTCATCGGGCAGCGAAGTGGTCCCGAGAGTCAATCGTGCACTCTTTTCTTCTCCTAAAAGCTGATGCCCTGTGGAGCGGATGAAGTCCTGATGAAAAGCCAGGGCCCGTGCCGTGGGCTCACCCTGAGCATTAAAGGTCTGGTTATACATGGTTTGATACTTCGTCTTCTCTGGGCCAGTGCTGGCCTGAATCTTTGCCTGGATCACTACCTTGAAGCGCTGGAGGGCACGTCGCGAGATAAATTCATTGAAGGGGTAACGACAGGTCTGAGCATTCGCAAAATTTCTTTGGGCCAGATTCCGGATCGCCCGTTGCCGTTCTTGTTGATTGGAGAGCTTCGAGCGCAGCCCCAGGAGTGAAGCGCGATTCGAATTTAAGTACTCGGTTAAGGAATTCAGAACCGCCGCTTGCTCACGCCGTGGGTCTTCTCGCCCGACGGCATCGAGAGTGAACGCAGAGGTATTACAATACCCATCGTCTTTCGCCGTTTTAATCACTTCACAGATGTGCGCCCCCCAGTTAAAAATCCGGCGCACTCCTTTGTCATCATTGAAATAGAAATCTGCTTTCTCCTGGCCCGAGGTGGTGAGAGAGAGCTGCAAATAGGAGGGAGATTCACTTAGTCCGAGATTATGCTGCATCATCAGGGCAGCCGTGTTCGAGGCGCAACTTCCGACCCCGTCTTGATCATGCACTGGCAATGAGGGAAGAACCTTCTCGCTGGGACAAGTTTGGGCCAAACTTAAAAAACTCGCGAGCAGCACTACCAGCGCCATAGGCCATCCAGACTTAAAAAGGAGTCGTCCTTAAAGAGACAGAAAGCCACTTCATTGCCTTTCTCATCTCGCGCCACAAAGACCGAACCCTGGTGATGTTTTTGGCAAACCCCAGAACCAGGATTGGTGCCACCAGGCCCCGTATCCGATTGAATTTTATTTTTCATTGCCTTGAGAGCTAGGCAGGCCGTTTTTTGGTCACTCAGGCATGCCTTTGATATGAGGCAGTACTGCTGAGGGCAGCGAGCAATTTCAAGACTCTTTCCACCCACGCTCCAGCTCTCGGCCCACAGGGCCGATGAGAGTAAAAGTGAACTCAAAAAAAGAATAGTTTTCATCAGCTTATTATCGTCTCAAAGCTGCCTAAACTTAAGCCCTGTAACTCTTTCACACTCCTGCACTCGAGATCCACTTTTGAAATAGCCTACCAAAAAAGGCAGACACTTATGAAACTCACCATTTTCGCTCTTATGCTTCTCTCTTTTAAGGCCCTGAGTTCTGAGGACTACCGCTTGATTCAACTCACCCATCACCAAGACCCTGAAAGAAGAATTCTCTGTCTGACCGACGAGCAACTCTCCCACCCAGACATTGCCGGCAAGGCTAATTTTCTGAAACGAATCGGGGCGATGGATGCCAAAAACTGCACCAACATGAGTGAAGATGAAATCGGGTTCAAAAAGAAAATCTACCAAGCGGCGATCAAACAAAACCCTATTCTTGATCTGGCCCTGGCTCCCAGACCTAATGGGCGCTATGAACTGATCATCACACCCACAGCTCCCACCGACAGCTCTGCCCAGACCATCGGTGAGCTGGCCCTGCAGCAGCGCCAGGATCGTCACGATTACCTCAAGCTCTCGGCCGTTGTTATCGGCTCGATAGTGGTTGGAAATTTAGCTTCGGATCGCTACTATAATAATGCCCAAGACAAAGTTTATCATGCCCGCTACGGTGGTGCCATGAGTGCAGCGGCGACAGTCACGGCCACGGTAGCGGCTTTCATCATCGCTGACACAGACATCTCTCCCACCATCAAAAAACTTCTGATCGGCTGCTCAGGTTTTATGATCTCGACGCTGGCGGGAGTGACGAAAGAAATTCTCGACATGCGTGATCGAACAAAGAACACGGTAGATGCTCATGATGCCCTGGCCACAAGCCTGGGCGGTGGGATGGGCGTGGGCTGTGCGTACTACACCACTTTTTAGTAGCGGATCTTCACTTCTGCCCGCTCGCCAGCCTTCCAGGATTTAAGTGCTGATTCAAAAGTCGGTGCCCCAAACATGCGTGGGGGTGCATCGTTAGAGACCGCCCAACCCTCGCGAGGAAGTCCAATAAAATTCGTGCGCATCAAGGTGTCTTGATCCTCGTCGTGCAAAACCCCCAGAGCGTAGTCCCCTTCCGGTAGCTCCTTGAAGTCACACAGGGCCTTACCCTCTACGGGCTTCACGGTGAGAGTCACCAGTGCACTCTTGGGCTCCAGGAAAGCGTCGGCTGTTTTATACACCGAGCAGCGCACGTCACCTTCGTCGTTACGAAGACCTGTCACTAAGAGTTCAAAGGCCTGTGCGGAAGTGGCAAGAAGCAGGGTCAAAATGAAGATTTTTTTCATGTTTTTAGTCTAAGAGATAGAGAGGTGTTAAACAAGCGCAGATCCCCTACTGAC
>JAJTIF010000094.1 GCA_021299675.1 Pseudomonadota bacterium
CCACAACCAAGCATATGGATGGAGCCGGGCGGACGTTGGGTGGCGCAATCCTTGGCTCAACCGCCTTTATGGAAGAACATATCGACCCTTATCTGCGCCATACGGGCCCTGCAATGTCGCCCTTTGTGGCCTGGAATGTCCTTAAAGGCTTAGAGACATTGTCCATGCGGGTTGAGCGCGCTAGCGCTAATGCCGCACGTTTGGCCGATGTGATTGCTGCCCATCCTGCGATCAATTATGTCCGTTATCCCCACAGGTCCGACCATCCCCAATATGCGTTAGCAAGCCAGCAAATGAAGTCTGGTGGCACCTTGCTGGCTTTTGAACTTAAGGGCGGCAAGCCGGCAGCGTTTGCGTTTCTTGATGCGCTGCAGATTGTGGACATCTCCAACAATTTGGGCGATTCCAAAAGCCTTGCGACACATCCGGCCACGACGACCCATTATTCGTTCGCGCCAGAGGTTCAAGCAGAACTGGGTGTAACCAGTGGGCTGATCCGCCTATCAGTCGGCATAGAGGACGGCGAGGATTTGATAAAAGATGTAGAAGCAGCCCTAAACGCTACTTTGGGCTAATGCTTAGTGATGGCTTGGTCACGGCCTTCGCGATGACGCTGGGCTAGGACAGCACGCGCGCCATCCTGCACCATCACTTTAATCATGGGATCGGTATCTGCTTCCTCGCGCAATGCCTGCATGGCAACAACAACGATTGTTTGCATCACGCCTTGATCCGGCAAGAAGTCGGAAGCTGTATCATTGAGGTAATGGCAGATTAGATTGGCAGCTTGTCCCAAAGTGATCTTGCGCACGGTGCCAGCCATACCCCGGATTTCGTGGGCATTATTCCACATGATGTCACGCCCACCGTGCACTTTACCCTGCAAGGCTTCTTGCAATTCCTGCAATAGACGACGCACCTCTTCATCGATGGGCGGAATAATCTCTTCCAAAGCCGCATTGGCTTTCCGGTAAGCCTCAGGGGTCAGCATGCGCGACGCTGGTCCGCCAATTTTCCGTTGTAGGCGAAAACTCGGAGCGATCAGTTCTACAGGGTTCTCAACGCTCATGCCGTTTCGTCTTTCGATTCGTTAGATTGGTCGGCCTTCGCCTTAGTGTCTGACTTGCGGCGCAAAGCTCCACCGTAGTCTTTGCCAGCGCCACCACCACGGCGACGACAGGGCCCGGTATAAGTCGACGTTTTCACGAAGGACCTTGGCCGGTCGATGACTGCGACAATGCGGTCGAGGAGGGTTTTCGCCGAGATCGGCTTTGACACCAATTCGTTCACACCCGAATCCCGCGCGGCGGTAACTTTCGTGCGGTCTGTATGGCCGGTCATCATAATGATGGGCACAAATGGGAATGGACTGTCTTCCGCCGTCCGGATCATCTGGGTGAATTCCAGCCCGTCGATCGGGAACATGTTCAAGTCGACAATCACAATGTCAGGCACGCCTGCGCGCATCGCTTCCATCGCGTCAGCCCCGTCGCTGGCTTCTTTAACAATGCCGATGCCAACCCCGCGCAGAATCGCCACGACAATCGACCGCATGTGAGGATTGTCATCGACTACCAGCACGTGAAGAGAGTTTAGGCCTGCCATTCAATCGGGTTCCGGATATCCACCGATGGTAAAAACTAACCCAGCTTTGTCGCAAGATAGTTAAATGGATATTACCAGTATGTGCGAAATGGAGCCTTTTTTGCTAAATTCTGCCGTTGATTGCGCCGAATACCTAAATCGACCTATCAGCGCGCAAACTGCGCTTGGCTTGGGACTGTCGGAAACTCTAGACTGACAGCCCCGCGCATCGTCGATTGACCGGGCCGGAAGACAGGAAAGCCGCGTTCAACAGGTAAAGTAGCCTTCCGGCCATCTGCAAATACGACCTGCCCTGAAGAGACCCCCCTAAACGCGATGCCAGTTAGCTTTGGGATTGCCAGAGCCAGCGGGCCTGCCCGGCTAATTGCTTTTGTATAGTCTGTAACAGAATTGGATACCGCACTTGCAGGAATGGTTCGGCTTAAGGGCACAGCTGGCTCCAAGTTAAGCACAATTTCTCCACGCGGCGAAGATGCAGGGACTTCCACCTTGCCCTGCCGCAACATGGTCATATCTGGCATCGTCAGGATTTTGCCCTTAGAATCCAATTGAATAGGCGTTCGAACTGCCCCTAAAGCATATACCATCCGTGGTCGGAGGTTTGTCTCCGACGACTTGATTAGATACTCCAGATAGAACCCATCACGGTCCTGAGGCGGCAACCCAAGATAAAGATCGTAATAGGGGAATAGCTTTTTAACCGGAATTTGGCGAGCACTTTCACTTGATGCCGTTTGTGCCTGGGCGGTCAAAACCAGACTGAGTGCTGCAAGCGAGAAACCGAGGAGGGAGGCGTTGGCTGGGAGTGTCATCGATATAGCCTGCGTACGCCGCCGCTATCTGTCATCTTAAATTTCGGTAAGCCATCAATTGAAAGCAGTAAAAGCCTTTCTACGTGCAATGGGGCCCCCACTTGCGCAGCGGAGGCCCATAGCCGGAATAATTGCCTTATTTGGCGGGTTTACGGAATAGAAGCGTCATCCGATCGCTTTCGCCAATCGCCTTATATTTCGCATTGTCGAAATCAGGATTGGCTGGTTGGCCACTTGGGGCCGTCTGCAAGGTCGGCGGCAGGGTCCACACGCCGAACGGGTGGTCTTTGGTATCCTTTGGGTTGGCATTGAGTTCAGATGCGGCGACAAATTCAAAGCCAGCCTGACGCATTTGCGCGATCACCCAATCCTGACGGATATAGCCAGAAGCTGCATTCTGCGGCCGACGAGCGTCACCGCGGTGCTGTTCAATCGCCACCAGACCACCGGGCTTCAATGCGTTAAACATCGACTTCAAGGCATAATCCTTGATATTCTGCAACACGAAGCCATGGAAGTTCCGTGAGCTGATGATCAAATCGACGCTATTTGGCGCGGCAAGCAATTTATCCGAATTCGCAGCAAACACGCCGACTTC
>JAJTIF010000126.1 GCA_021299675.1 Pseudomonadota bacterium
TCAAAGGATCCGCTTGAAATCCGTTGGCCCATAAAGATGAGAGGAGGGTTAGGCAAATCAGCATCATGGTTTTAGCCCCAAGAATTCTTTCCCGTTCGCACAGTGCTCAGGTCGGTCAGCACAGTTGTTGGTTTGTTCTTTGTTGCGATAGGCCCAGACGGCGCACTCATTATATTTTGTGGCTTTTGAAGCACACGCTCCACCGACGATCCTCTCATAGTGGCTGGGGTGGAGAAGGCTTGGGATGCGTGCTTTCTGGACAAATCTAAATCCATCCTCATTCCACTCAGTAGAAGCAGCGAGGCGCTCTCCCGACTCAACAGCTTTTGAGTTTGATCCACTAGGGCAATTCAAAAGTGCTGCTTGATCGATTTTTGTAATTTGTTCAGCGATCTCTTTGAGGTTCTTTTGGCATTCCTCGTTTTCCGAGGCGGGACAGCGGCATTTGAACTGTGAGTTTGAAACCCGCGGCCATGGGTAGTCCGTTACATTGTGTGCTCTGAAATTTAATGTGCTCTCACTCTGCTGGGTGATCACTACCGTTTGCTTCTGGGGGAGTGTGCTCCAAGTAAGGTCGGGGAGATCCTGGTACTCGCAGTACTCATTTCTCAGGCGATAGTCGATGAGGGTGTAGACCGAAGGCTGCAAGTAAAAGCGCTTGAGCTCTTCGTCTGATGATTTTTGTACCCTCTCGCAGATGGTTCCTGGGCGACACTCACAGGTATGAGTCTTGCTCATACCAAGACCATAGGCCTGGTGTTGGTTACTCATAATGGAAGTTTCTTGCGCCACGGCCCGGCATGTATAGCCATCCATGTTGCCGTCGTATTCGTCGCACAATCCAAGCAGGTGAAGGACCTCGTGGGCGATTGTGGCACAATCGATGTCGGCTTTGTAGGACCTAGAGTGTGAGCGAGAGCCTGGGGCTTGAATCGCGACCTGGTTCACGCCTGGTCTCTCGCTAGCAGGGCGTTTGAGCGTTTCAGCAGGAGTGAGAATGGTGAAGTCGAGTTTGTTCCCGTCGGGTCCCTTCATGAAGGGACTCGCTTCTTGCATGCAGGTTTTAATCCGCGAGTGCATTTCATCTTTGCTCACTACGTGAGCGTCAGCAGTGACATCGACGTTCACTACCACTTCGTGATCACCGTTGGCTTTTTTCTTGAGGACATAATCGCCACTTAGTCCGGAAGGGACGCCATCGCGGTAGTTTACTGGCTTGGTTTCACCGGGCTTAAGTTCCAGACACGCGAGACTTTTTCTGTGGTCTGCAAGAATATGGGCCAGGGTCTTTTCAGGGTTGGCTTGCTCGATCGTGCAGCTTAGCCCGCCTCTTTCCTCCAGGAACTCCTCACCTCGCGAGCCGAAATTGAGTTTCCAGAGTGCTCGCAGATTTGACTCCATCAGCTCTTTTCTTCTGAGTCCATGAACACAGGCTTGCGTCCAGTCTTTCTCACACTTCTGTGCAAAGTCTTTTTGAAGTTCAGGACGGTAGCTCATGGTCACGCTTAAACTTTGCAGTGTCTGGGCCACGCACTCCGCGTTTGCCACTTGCGAGAACAGTTCCATGTTCTTGGCCATAGCTTCTGGAAAATTGGTCGCGGCATGATAACTATTGCCAGACTTAAACTGCAGGTTCATGAAGTTACAGTCAAAAGGAGTGGCTTCTAGTAGTTCTTTAAACTGTTGAATCGCTTCTTTCTCATCGAGAGGGGCGTTGAGCGCAATCAAGCTCGAATCACGAAAATTCTTTAGACTTTCGATCTGGCGCTTGGCGCTCGCATCGATCGTCGCCTCTGCTTGGGCCAGGGTTTCACGGATGTGGGTGCAGAGCGGGGAAGTCCCATCACACAACTCTTTTTGAAGGCCCAGGCGATACTCTTTGAATTTTTGCTGATAGCTCTCAAGCTGCGGCTGCGTAAGATACCCGGTCCTCTGAGACAAAAAATCAAAAACTTCTTTTGAGTAGAGCTCACTTTCTTCAAGCTCTTGGGCACGACGAAATTTTTGAAGGACGCTGTTTACCTGATCAGCCTCAAGTCCCCGGGCCTCGAGGGGGAGCGCTCGTGGAAGTCTTGATTGAGATTGAGCTTTCAAAAGATAGGGTGAGTTCTCGATTCGACTCTCGGCACTTTGCATGAGCGAGGTCCGATCTGCCTGACAGATGCTGGCACTTCTTTCTGCCTGACACGCCGTCGATTCTTTTTTGGTATCAATCGCAATCACTAAGGATCTTTTAAAAGTCTCAAGGCAGTCGGAGTAGTCCACGGTCATAGGGGATGAACCGGTAATGGTAGTGAGGACGTTATTGAGCGAGAGAGGATTAACCTTTAGAATGTCTGGTTTGAGCTCGGTCGTAAGCACGCCATTGCGTTCTACGAAACGAACTCTGACCTCTGCACTCTCTCTGAGTTGTTTAAGTTGAGGGTATTTATGCTGAGGACAGTTCCAGCGGACTTTGATGTCGGTCGGTTTTGATTGACCAAGGAGGCTTCCCAACGATTGAGCCCTGGCTCCCGTTATGAGGAAGATCCCTATAAAAAAAATTTTAATCAAACTCTGCTCCCTACTTATAAACCCTTTTAAATTTTAACCCCCTATAGCCTTTAGTTCTAAGGCAAGAAAATGATGCCGATCTAAATAAGTCGGTCTTTTGGAAGGGGTATTTGTAAAAAATTCAGGGTTTATGGCGCCTCATGCTGTGATGCGGTATATTCCCAGAGACTGTGTCTTTTTTTGGGAGTCAAATTATGTTTAATCTGGGTGATCATGTGGTTTGTCCGGGCCATGGGGTGGGGCAGATTCTCAGTATTGAGACCAAAGATATGGGTGATGCTCAAAAGAGTTTCTATATCATCAAAGTCATCACCAATGGGATGAAGGTCATGATTCCCGTTGATAGCAATGAAAGTGTGCGCAACCTTGTTTCCGTTGATGAAATCACTAATGTTTTCAGTCTCTTACAAGATCATAATGTCAAAGTCGACAACTCCACCTGGAACCGTCGTCATCGTGAGTACACCCTGAAAGTGAAGACCGGATCTCTGCTTGAGATTGCGGACGTGCTTCGCCAGTTGCTGCTCTTAAAAATGAGTAAGAAGCTCTCCTTTGGTGAGCGCAAAATGCTCGATCAATGTAAGGAGCTCCTGGTTAAAGAAATCGCTCTTTCCTCAGGCTCACCTGAGCCAGAAATTTCCAACAAAATTGACTCTTTATACAGCTAGAAGCTTAGGGTAGTCTGTCTCCTCAACGGAGATAAATATGACTGTTCGCGTACGCTTTGCCCCATCCCCAACTGGCTACCTCCACATCGGCGGTGCTCGCACGGCCCTCTACAATTGGCTTTTTGCCAAGGCCCGAGGCGGAACTTTTATCCTAAGAATCGAAGACACTGACCTTGAGCGCTCCAAGAGAGAGTACGAAGCTCTCCAGATTGAAGACCTCAAATGGCTTGGCATTACTTACGACGAAGGGCCTGATAAGCCCAATCCGAAGTATGCCCCTTACCGCCAAATGGAGCGTCTTGATATCTACGCCCGCTTTGCTCAAGAGCTGATTGAGAAAGACCTCGCCTTTTATGATTTCTGCACCGACGAAGAGCTCGAAGTGATGCGGACCAAAGCAGAGGCTGAGGGCAGAGACCCTCACTATGAAGGCAAGTGGCGTGAGCCCCAGCATCGGGCCGAGGCCCTGGCTCGCATCAAGGCCGGAGAAAAAGCAGCGATCCGCTTCAGAGTGCCAGCCAAGAGTTATACTCTGCAAGACCAAGTGAAGGGTGAAGTGGTTTATCCCGTAGGGATGGTGGGTGACTTCGTCATCATGCGTGCCAATGGTATTCCTGTTTATAACTACTGCTGTGTGGTGGACGACGTGACGATGGACATTACTCATGTCATCCGCGGAGAAGACCATCTCTCAAACACTGTCCGTCAGCTCATGATCTATGAGGCGCTCGGGAAAAAACCACCCATCTTTGCCCACGTCTCTCTCTTGATTGGAAGTGATCGTCAGAAACTTTCCAAGCGCCACGGGGCAACTTCAGTGCATCTGTATAAAGACGAAAACTATTTCCCCGAAGCTTTGTGTAACTACCTCACGCTCTTAGGGTGGTCGCACCCAGAGGAGAAAGACATTTTTACGAAGGAAGAAATTTCCTCGATCTTTGATACCGATCGTTTTTCAAATCACTCGGCGATCTACGACCTGGTGAAGCTCAAGTGGGTGAATGGTCAGCATCTGAGAAAGTTCACCAACGCAGAGCTGGTTGGGATGCTCAAGAGCATGATCCCCAAAGACCATGCTTTCCATCAACAGAGTGCGGAGTGGATGGATAAGTGTGTGGAGCTCCTCAAACAAAAAGTCGATTTCCTCTCTGAAATGCAGCCCATGATGGATCAACTTATTTTTGGAGATGGCCTGGAGCTGGATGATGAACTCAAAGATATCCTGAGTTGGGAGACGACTCCTAAAATTATCAGCTACATCTCGGGTGAGTTGGCGAAAGTGTCTGAGTCGACAGTCTCGGAGACTCAACTCAATACTTGGTCTGACTTTGTAAAAAAAGACCTGGGCATCAAAGGTAAGCCTCTTTTTATGGGCCTGCGAGCAGCGCTCACGGGACGCGGGCACGGGCCAGATTTAAAATTCCTCATCCCACTTACGCCTGTTGCCGTTATTAAAAAAAGAATCTCTCAGCTAGGATAAAACCATGGAACTCAAGATTCACAACAACCTGACTCGTAAAAAAGAAAGCTTCTCACCCATCGAAGATGGAAAAGTGAAATTCTATTCTTGCGGTCCCACGACCTATGATTTTCTTCATGTGGGCAATGCCCGTGCGCTGGTGGTCGGGGATCTTTTTCACCGTGTGTTCAAGGCCCTGGGCTACCAAGTAACTTTCGTTAGAAACTACACGGACGTGGATGATAAAATTATTCAACGGGCCCAGGAGTTGAAGGTGGACCCCCTGGATCACGCGCAACGTTTTGTGGATGAGTGTCGCAAGGATATGGACTCTCTGGGTATGCTGCCAGCAACGCACACACCCAAAGTTTCTGAGACCATGCCTGAGATCATCAAAATGATCGAGGACATCATCAGTAACGGTGCTGGTTACGTGGTGGAGGGAGAAGTCTTTTTCCATGTGGAGAAAGCTGATCATTACGGCAAACTCTCAAAGAAAGACCTGGAAGGGCTTCAGCACGGTCAGCGTGTTGAAGTAGATTCACGCAAAAAACATCCAGCGGATTTTGTGCTCTGGAAGCCGGCCAAGGTGGGTGAGCCTTTCTGGGAATCTCCCTGGGGCAAGGGGCGTCCGGGCTGGCACATTGAGTGTTCAGCCATGGCGAAGAAGTTCTTGGGAGAGACCCTTGATCTTCACCATGGGGGAGTGGATCTGATGTTTCCTCACCATGAAAATGAGATCGCTCAGTCGGAAGCCGCTAACAAGAAAACCTTTTGCAATTGCTGGGCCCATAACGAATTTTTAAATTTCGGCTCAGAGAAGATGTCTAAGAGCCTTGGTAACGTGGTGACCATTCGAAAGTTCATCGAGAAGTACTCAGGGCAGGTGTTGCGCCAGCTCCTGATCTCTGTCCACTACCGCGCACGCATCGATTGGACAGATGAAGCCATCGAGAGAGCGATTCAAGATGTGACTCGAATTCACCAGTTTGCTCTTGAGATCAAAACTCTCAAGACGAACCCGGATGTGAAGGTGGACCCCGACGTCGAGTCGATCTGCAAGAAGTTCATTGAAGAGTTCAACAATGAACTTAAGAGTGATTTCAACTCCGCTGGGGCACTAGGTGTGTTCTTTGCATTTATCCGCGATGCCCGTAGGGATCTTTTTATTAAAGACCTCTCGATCGGATCAGTGGCCTTCATTCAGTCTGCTGTCGATCACGCGAACCTTGCTCTCGGGCATGTTCATAAAGACCCCCAATCTATGCTGGATCTCCTGCAAAACCTCAAAGGCTCCGGTGACGTCGATGAAGCCTGGATTCAAGATTTGATTGAGCAGCGCCGCGAGGCTAAGAGCTCCAAGAATTGGGCCAGGGCCGATGAGATCCGGGATGAGCTGAAGGCGAAAAACATTGCGCTAGTGGATAATAAAGACGGCACCGTCGGCTGGAAGATGCTTTAGTTTTGGTGTCAGATTGACCCCATTATACCAGGTAAGTTTTACATCCTCTCACATCCGCCTCTTGCTGA
>JAJTIF010000050.1 GCA_021299675.1 Pseudomonadota bacterium
CAAATATTTGGCCATACTCCCACAGCTCGCGAGATATGGTCATTGATGTAAACGTATACGAGGTCGCCCTGTTCAAAGTTAAACTGTCCTTCTAAATTGTTCTCATAGATAAGCCTTGCAAGAAAATTATTGATCGCCCCCCCAGCTACTCCATAATTAAAAGCGTAATATGGAAAGTTATCTTTATTAATGAAATGATTTATGGTCTCCTGATCATTAAGACCAATTCCAAAGACGAATGAGCATCCGGCGAGAGCTAAGAACTTTGTTTTGTTTTTATGTGGGGGTTCTAGGTTCAGTCTTCGTGAATATTTATCAGTCGTATAGGTGGCATCAAAGATCAACTTATCCGCCGTACGATGAATCGATCTAATGGTTGTGGAAATTGGATGAACCTTACCGTAGATGGAGTGGCTGATCAAATGCTGAGGTGATTCCCAGATATACAATTGATCCGATTTATTGATCACCCCTGGCAAACTACTAAAATTCTTATTTTTAAAATCAAGAAAAAACTCTATATCTCCATTATTACTAGATGCAATACCCTGACTGCTTAAAAGTAAAAAAAGAAGAAGTATGACTCTCCTTGATATTTGATTCATCAAAAAACCGTGTAGATGAATGGCGCATAGGGATTGGTTGGCCCAATCACAAGTAATAGCGCAAATACTAAAAAAACTAGGATCAGAGGAATTAACCAGAATTTCTTTCTTTGCTTAAAATATTTCCAAAGTTGGCTTATCATTTAATAAATATCCAAAGGTATAAACTTGTGTCAAAAAAACAATCGATAATCTATTTACTACAGGTCGCTTTACCTTTTATTTTAATCGGCTCCTTCAAAAACAGTATATTTTTTTACCTGTCGCTCTAATTATATTTTCTCTCCCCTTTGATTACACTAGAAATAAAATGATCAAGTACTGGCAGAGTCTTGGGGAACTGCTTTCAAAGATTATCTCCCCCATCATACTCTCGTTCATCTACTACATGGCACTCACCCCCTTGGCGCTGATTAAACGTATGACCTCAACTGACACGTTAACACTGAAGCGTCCACCCCACTCAAACTTCAAAGAAGTTTCGCAGGCCCTCC
This sequence comes from Pseudomonadota bacterium, assembly GCA_021299675.1. Taxonomy (GTDB): domain Bacteria; phylum Bdellovibrionota; class Bacteriovoracia; order Bacteriovoracales; family Bacteriovoracaceae; genus UBA6144. The sequence goes on from JAJTIF010000050.1 coordinate 1,100, forward strand.
AGCGCGAGGACTTCGAAAACTTGTGGTGACGATGAACATCCTTGGTATCTCAGCCTTCTATCACGACAGTGCCGCAGCTCTTATTGTTGATGGCAAAATCATTGCGGCTGCTCAGGAAGAGCGATTCACACGTAAAAAACACGACAGCACCTTTCCTGTGCACGCGACTCAGGAGTGCCTGAAGCTTGGAAAGCTGACAATGGATCAGATCGACGCTGTCGTCTACTACGATAAGCCCTGGCTTAAGTTTGAACGTATCCTTGAAACTTACTATGCCCTTGCCCCTCGAGGAGCTGCTTCCTTTCGTGCAGGCTTACCGGTATGGCTCAAGGAAAAAGCCATGCTTCCGCGGCTGATTCAAAAACATGTTCCGAAGCATATCCCCCTTAAATTTTCTAATCACCACCTCTCTCATGCGGCAAGTGCCTTTTACCCCTCACCATTTGAGAGTGCCGCGATCCTCACCCTCGATGGAGTCGGCGAGTGGTCCACGGCGACCATTGCCCAGGGCAAAGGTAAAGACCTAAAAATCATTCGTGAACTTCATTTCCCCCATTCAATTGGCTTGCTCTACTCTGCATTCACGCAGTACTGCGGCTTCAAGGTGAACTCGGGGGAATATAAGCTTATGGGTCTGGCTCCCTACGGTCGCCATGGGCATGAGCTGGTTGCGAGCTATGTCTCAAAAATTCGATCTCACCTCTGTCACATCTTTGAAGATGGAAGCCTTTGGCTAGACCAAACGTACTTCTCCTACGCCACAGGTCTTGAGATGGTGAATCGCCCGCTTTGGGAGAAGCTCTTTGGCTTTCCTCTCCGTGAAACTGAAACCGAGCTAACGCAAGAGTACTGCGATCTCGCTTTGGCCATACAACTCGTCACAGAAGAAGTTGTAGTCAAAATGGCTCAGACTGCTCGAAAACTCACAGGTGAAAGAAACCTTTGCCTTGCTGGCGGCGTTGCGCTCAATTGTGTGGCGAATGCAGTTCTCAAAAAGGCTGGAGTCTTTGATGAAGTTTGGATTCAACCCGCTGCGGGGGATGCTGGCGGAGCGCTTGGGGCGGCACTCGCTTACACCTACGCTCATGAGCAATCTCAGCGCGTTGTCCACTCGCGAGATTCAATGGCCGGATCGTACCTGGGCCCCTCTTTTGAGGATCGTGCGATTGAAAACATTCTCAAAGAACACAAGCTTCGTTACCAGCATTTTTCGAGTGATGCCGATGTAACAAAAGAGGTTGCATCCTGGATCTCGAGCGGAGAGATCATTGGGTGGTTTCAGGGACGGATGGAATTTGGCCCAAGAGCTCTGGGCGGCAGGAGCATCCTCGCCGATCCGAGATCGCCTGAGATGCAAAAGAAATTAAACCTAAAGATTAAGTATCGCGAAGGCTTTAGACCTTTTGCCCCAAGCGTACTAGCGGAAGATCTTAAAGAGTATTTTGAGGGTGCTTATGAGTCTCCTTACATGCTCCTTGTCGATACCCTAAGACCTGATCGCCGCAATGCCTGGCCTCATGACTATCAAAGCTGGCCCCTGGATAAGCGACTCTACTTTATCCGCTCTCAAATCCCTGCGGTGACTCATCTGGACTACACGGCCCGGGTTCAATCCGTGCATGCAGAGACGAACCCGCTCTACCACCAGTTGATCACTGAGTTCAAAAGAATTACGGGTGTGGGGATGCTGGTGAATACCTCTTTTAATGTCCGAGGAGAACCCATC
>JAJTIF010000068.1 GCA_021299675.1 Pseudomonadota bacterium
AGTCAGCTTCAAAAAAGCGCTGGAATTAAAAACAAGATTCGTGTTCACGACACTCGTCACACCTTTGCCTCGCAATTCATGATGAAGGGTCTTGGAAGTCTTTTTGAGCTTGGGAAAATCCTTGGTCACTCAGACTCTAAAATGACTCAACGATACGCTCACCTCTCCCTTGAGCATATGGAGAGCAAAACCAAGAATCTCATCTATGGATCAGAAAAAGAGCTATTGGAGAGTTCTACCCCCATCCTACCCCCGAGGCATGATGGAAAGGTTCACTCGCTTTATGATCGTGAGGTGATTAGCTGCTAAGTGATGAGCTAAGTTATGGGATTGAAATAAAAAAAGCCACCCGAAGGTGGCTTCAGTGCTAGCAAAGAGCGGCTAGCGATCAATATTTGGTGCCCAGGACTGGACTCGAACCAGCATACTTGTTACGGTGCTACCACCTCAAGGTAGTGCGTCTACCAATTTCGCCACCTGGGCAAATCGTATTTCAGATTTGGAGTTTTATAAATTAAGGGATAAGTCTAAACCTGTCTAGAGAGATTTAGAGGCCGTTGATGGCTTCGTGGACGTCGGTTAAATAAAATTTGAGGCGGGAGATCCCCTCACGCAGGCCAGCAATACGATTTTCAAGATGCAAGCTCAGTTCATCCTCACTCATACTTAAAAGGGCCAATGAATCTAGACCTGGAGCGGTTGCTAAAACATCAATTTCTTCATCTTCCCCATCCACCTCATCGGGGATGTTGGCTTCTCTCAAAAGGGCCTCAAGAGGATCGTCGATATCACTTAGGAAGGCCTGAGAGCGGAAGGCGTTCATAGCGACCACGTTTGATGTTTCAAGTTCCAAGTTCATTCTTATTCCTCTACTGCTTTGATCAGCAACACACCAACGCTAACACGGAAAAATTTGGGCCTAGCAAATCTTTAGAAAGGTGTGCACTTTTTATAGGAAAGAGGTCTTGGAGGGGTGTCTAAATACTTAACAATTCACGGTTTTCTAAATAAAATAATGTGAAATGACACCTCATTGCCGTGACTGCCGCCACTACTTCATTACTTTTGATAAAGCCGCCCCCTATGGCTGTCGGCTCTTTCAGATTAAATCTAAGGATCTGCCCTCTAAGGCAGTGGCTTCGGCAGGCTCGGGTGAGTGTAAGGGGTTTGACCCTAAGCCCTCGGGCAATGATCGCCCTAAGTCAAAATAACTCTCCCAGGCGCCCTCAATCATCGCCCCACCTAAGCACACTTCTCCTTCGTAAAATACCACCGACTGGCGTGGGGTAATGGCCCTCTGGGGGGGATCGAAGTGGACTTTGAGTTTGCCTTCTTCGCGGTAGACGACACAGTCGACGTCGGTTTGGCGGTAGCGGATTTTGGCCTTGCAGCGCACTGGCATTGGGGGCGCCTCTGCAATCCAGGTTTCTTCAGTTGCATCCAGCCCGTCGCTATAGAGCGCGGGGTGAAACTCCCCTTGCGCCAGCACCACCTGGTTGCGCTCAAGATTCTTTTTCACCACAAACCACGGCTCGCCGGGTCCTCCCACACCGAGGCCCTTACGCTGGCCCAGGGTATAAAAGCACGCCCCATCATGGCGGCCTAAGAGGGCGCCCTCAAGGTTCACAAAATCGCCCTTGGAACTTTCGATGTACTGAGACAGAAAAGTCTTAAAATCCCTCTCGCCGATGAAGCAAATCCCGGTGGAATCTTTTTTATTTTTGGTCACCAGGTTGGCTTCTAGCGCTAGGCTTCGCACCACTTTTTTCGTGAGATGCCCCAGGGGAAAAAGGGTTTTTTCCAGAGCGCTCTTCTTGATGGCGTGAAGGAAGTAACTTTGATCCTTCAGGGGGTCAGCACCCTTTAAGAGCTTACCCTCCTCGGTTTGGCAGTAGTGACCGGTGGCGAGCATGTCGGCCCCGAGTTTTTCTACGTAATCGAGGAAGACCTTAAACTTGATCTCGCGGTTACAGAGGATATCGGGGTTAGGCGTATGGCCCTGTTTGTACTCTGCCAGAAAGTGACTAAACACCTCTTGGGCGTACTCGCTTGAAAAGTTCACGGAGTAGACCGGGATATCCAGCTGGCCCGCCACTCGGCGAGCGTCTTTCCAGTCAGCTTCCGCACTACACTCTTCCTCTGATCCTTCCCAGTTCTTCATGAACACACCGATCGTCTTAAAACCTAAGTGCTTCACAATCAAGGCCGTGACTGAGGAGTCCACGCCACCGCTCATGCCGACCACGACGGTCTTGCGCGCGTTGAGCTCACGTTGAGACTCAGATAGGGGGAAAAGCGTTTGGAGCAGCGTCATGGGGAGATTTATCCCTCCCAAAGGCCTGCCGGTCAAGGGGGGCCAAGGGCTATCTCGCTAGAAGTTGAAATCTTTATCCACCACTGCCGTTTCGGGCCCACGCTCGCCCCTCACTTCGAGGCTAAGGGTGTTGTCCGGGTAGTGTTTACCAGGTCCCTGGATAAAACCGGTGACCAGCAGCTTGGCATTTTTACCTTTACGGTTAAACACCGAGACTGTCTCCCCAGGAGTAAAACTCAGCTCCCCTTCCGCCACTTCAATAGAGGCGGCCCGAAGCTGCTTTGGGTACACGTAGACTTCAAGGCTTGCGCCTTCAGCGGTGTGGATATAGCCCTTGAAAGGCTTCATGCCCTCCACATCTCCACCCCAGTGACAATGAGTTAAAAACGCCCCTTTGTCCTGGAAATAATCCTGCGCACCCAGGATGACTTTGTTGTCATTCCAAACCGAGCCGATAATTTTTTTGGGAACTTCTCCTGTGCGCGCCTGAGGTGGAAGATAGTCCGCCCCAAACTCCAGGCCATGAAAACCCTTGTGGCGAGCGATCGGCTGATCTTTCCATGTCAGATCACCTTCACCCAAGAGCGAACCAGCGATAAGTTTTGAGGCCATCTGAGTCACCTCTAGAGTTACCGGGAGACATTTTCCAAAACTCAAACTTCTTTCCGGCGGACGGAGCTCAAAGCTCTCAGCAATCTTGATGACTTCTTTTTTCTGCAGATCACTCAGAGGCAGCGTCAACTTATTTAGAATGGCCTGATCAAGTCTCATCAGAAGGCCCGACTGATCGAAAGCAGGATCATTGGAGGTGTGGACACTGACTCTGGCGTCGGGGGTCGGGCGAATGAGTTTGGCGTAGTGGCCGGTGACGATTCCATCACAGCCGAGCTCTTTCATTTTTTGAAAAAGAAGCTCGAGGCGCAGGCGATGGCAATCGTGACAGGTGCGAGGTTTACTCAACTCCACCTTAGCATTGAGCCAGCCATCGATCACGGCGTCTTGAAACTGCTCCCGGGCGCGCACAATGGTCAGAGGGATTTGCAGGTGCTCACAGATTTTTTTGACTCGCTCAATACGCGCTTCACTTTGGTGACACGCAAAGATCGACTCTCCCATCTCCTGCATGGATTCTGGAGTATTGGCGATCATCACACCATAAAGATCAATCTTTTGAATCTTCATGAGGTAGGCAGCTACCAGAGAATCAAGCCCCCCAGAGAGACCGACTAATAAAGGCTTCTTTCTCGTCTTTTCCATGTGTTCCTAAGTGCAGTAAAGATCCTAAAGATATTATGCCCAAATCTTTGCTCTTCCTCCACAGTTTCTATTAAAGAGTCCCTTCTATTGGCCCGATAGATTGAAGGTATGATGCAAATAACATCTAAAATGCTCGGTATTAGTTTGTGGACCACGCCAGTGGAGTCGAATCCACTTAAGATCTACATGGCATGGCTCAAGAAGAGCGGCGGTAAGGCTTTCTTTAGTCACGCCGATTTCCAAACAACTCTTCACCAAGAACTCTCAGTCTTAGATAACCTATTGCTTGCGATCGGTGATGGGTCCATCGAAGGCACCACCGTGGAAAAAGAAAATCATCTGCGCTGGAAGCTTGAGAGCGAAGGCCTCAAGGCCCTGGCCTCATGGTTTAAAAACCCCCACCGCCGGGCCCGGGATCTCTCGGCCCAAGAAGCTTTCGTGGCGAGCGTGTGTCACGCGCTCCTGCGTCCCGTGGAAAAAGTTTTGATCGACATGAACCAAGTGCAATTAGATCCTCTGTGTGCCAACCAGTTGCAGAAGATCCTCAAAGACAAATCAAGCGTCAAGCACATCACTGTGCGACTCAATGATAAGACCCAATGGTTTGAAGGCTTCGACGAAGAATTCAATCACCAGCCTGGCAAAACTCACGCCGCTTAGTATTTCACACTACAGTTAATTTTGATCGCAGTGGTGGTGAACTTGTTCATCGGTTTGATGCGAATCTGCAAGAGCCAGCTCTTCAGCTCGATCTCCACTGAGGCCGTCTCACGACTCTCCCGGAAGCGCAGACTCGAAAGCTCCACTCGCACCCGCTGCTGGTCATGCACCAGCACCTCACAGTGCTGAGGGGTTTTTGATTGCAGTTCATGAAAGCAGATGAGCTGGATCAGCTGGGGATGAGAAAAACCTAAAAGCCGGACCAGACCATCTTTCAAGGAGGCCGCATCCAACTGCTGCAACTGAATCAAGTCTTGCTCCAACTGCGAGGCCAGTCGAGAATAAT
>JAJTIF010000421.1 GCA_021299675.1 Pseudomonadota bacterium
GCGAGAAGACTGTGACTCTCTGAATGGAAGGCGAACCGATTCTCCTTTAGGAACAATTTTACCATCGTATTCTGGGTTAAGTGCAGCGACGACAGTAATGGGGAGCTTGTTGGCTTGCGCCACTTGCGCCAAGGTCGAGTTCGATTTTGTGGTCCACTTCTGATACTGAGTCGCCTGAACGATCGTCTTATCAGAGAGAGCATCGTACTTCTGCTTGTAACCAACAGGTACACGCAAAGAGTAGGTTGGTTGATTTGGAGGTGTCTGCCATCTGAGGAGTTCAGGGTTGTAGCGCTGAACTTCTTCGAAATCGAGCTCGAGCACTTTCGCCATCTCCACGAGATCTGTGTTGGGGCCTACTTCAATCAATTCGAAATCGAGTGGCTGATGAAACGCTAGTTCATTGAAGCCAAAGGTCTCGAGGTTCTTACCAATAATGGCGAGGGCCATAATTTTAGGAACGTAGTTCTTTGTTTCTGGCTTGAGGTAGCGTCCATGGGTGAGTTTCCAAAAGTCTCTCGTGCCGTAGCGCTTGATGGCGCGACCGATTTTACCTTCACCCGCATTGTAACCAGCAGTGGCAAGTTCCCAGGAGCCGAAGAGGTCATGCAGATCTTTCAGGTAACCAGCCGCTGCGACAGAAGCCTTGAGAGGATCACGGCGCTCATCGGCCCACCAGTCTTGAGAAAGACCGTAGCGTTTTCCAGTGAAGCTCATGAACTGCCAAGTTCCCGAAGCGCTGGCATGGGATTTAGCAATGTTTTGAAAGCCAGACTCAGCCATCGCAAGATAGATAAGGTCACGAGGTAAGCCATTTTCGTTGAGGATCTTTGAAAGAACTGGTGCATAACGGCCGCCTCTTTCGGCGTAACGGATGAACCACTCACGGCCTCGAGTCGTGAAGTAGGTGACCCACTTCGCCACCTGAGGATTCCAAGTCACGGGTATATCGAAATGTGCATTTTTCAGATTAAGATGCTCAGCGCCTTTCAACTCAAAGACACCATTGGGAGAAGAGAACGTGCCCTGGTGTGAACTACCAAGGATACAGCCTTCACAGTTCTTAAGGTCATTATCAACAAGGTGCTCTTGGACTCGTCCACCGGGGGTATAGGTCGACTCTTCGCCGAAGCTTTTCCAGCCAGTGCTCGCTGTTTTTGTATTCTGGGTAGCGCATGCTCCAAGTAGTAAACTGGAGAGGAGAGCGATACTGATGCGATTAAAAAACATGCTTACATCCTTGAGTAACAAACATTCACTTCCGACCCTGGAAGATAAAGTGTACCTAGTTCTCAACGGCATTCACGCGCAGAAAGTTTAATAGGTTTTTATCTCTTTATAATCTCCGTAAATTCGATGCTTTGTCGATGCTTTTTACGCACCGAGAGAGGAGCTTTTTTCCCATAGGACCACTCAGTGTCCGACGAATCCGCTCTAGTTTCTCCTTTATGCTACAATATTTTCTTATGAAAGCTGTCTTCGCCACACTTCTATTTTTTATCTGCTTCACCACTCAAGGTCGCGTGGACCCGAAAAACTACGACTTCAGTACTGATACGTTAAAAGATTTTTTTCCAGGCACATCCCTTGAGGACATTGAAAAAAAATATGGGAAGGCCGAAAAAATGAAACCAAAATCAGAGCCACAGATGCTTAGATTTTGGGTGGCACAAATCCGTTATAAATTTCCTATTATCGTGCAGGTTCAAGAGGGAAAAGTCCTCGATATGTTCGCTCGTCTCCCCTCGTATTTCTTGCATGATATTTTTCATCAATCAGTGATCACCCGATGGGGAAAACAGAGTTATTACAAACGCGTGGACGAAGAGGCTTACTATCGCTGGGACTCAGAGGAATATGTACTACACTACTCTGCCTCCTGCACGATAACCTGTTTTCCGATTTATTTTTCTGCGCAAGATAAAAAGAACAAGAGCTACTCACCACTACATGAGCAGCTCCAGCAATCTAAGAATTAGCGACCAAGGGATTTTTTATGTTCACTGCTTTAGCCCGGCGGTAAATACCGAAGGCGATAGGCAACATGATAAAGCAGAGGATCTGCCCCATGGTGAAGTATCCAAAGTAGTACCCAAGTTGCGCATCGGGTTCGCGAAAAAACTCTACGATAAAACGGAAAATCCCGTACCCCACCAGAAACATCGCACTCACTACCCCGTAGTGCTTCTGTTTTTTATGTAACACGTAGAGAACGATGGAGAGAATGATACCTTCCAGCAAACCTTCGTAGAGCTGGGAGGCATGGCGGGGATAAGGACCGGCGTTAGGGAAGATAATACCGATGGGAGAAGAAGTCACTCTGCCGTACAACTCACCATTGATGAAGTTACCCATGCGACCAAAAAAAAGTCCAGGTGAACCTGCGACGGCCATGCAGTCAGCGATCTGAAAGAAGTGTACATTGTTACGCTTGGCAAACCACGCCGTAGCGAGGCACATACCAAACACAGCACCGTGGAAAGAGAGGCCGCCCTGCCAGACATAGAAGATCTCGACAATATTTTTAGAGTAGTAAGCCCAGTTGTAGATGAAGACGTAGAAAAACCTTGCCCCCAAAAACATTCCGATGATGAGTGCCGTGACGTACTTATCGATGCTCTCTTTCGGGAGAGGCCAAAACTTACTCACGGCCAGACGACCTAAGAGATAAGATCCAAAGCCAAAACCTAGCACATACATGAATCCGTACCAGCGGACTTCGAGGGGTCCTAGGGCAAAGATAACCGGGTCAAACCAAGATGAATTTGTCATGGAGAAATGGTAACGCTGAACTTAAGCCTTCGACAAGCCTTCAGATTGGGTCGAGTAGCCGCTCCAAACACCTTTCACACTGGCACCGAGCTTCATGGCAGCACGCTTGAGCGGATGTGGGAGATTGAGGTGACTCAAATAAGTATTTGAGGTGGAAAGAAAACTGATCAACTCTTCAGGGCCTAGAAGTTTACCGGACACGCCAGATTTATCAGCACGAAAAATCGTAAAGCCCGATTCCATTTTCGATTTTCCTGCTGAGGAAAAAACAGTCTCGCTGTCAGTGTCGACGAAGACTGCTTCACCAAAGGACTGAGACTGCTTCATCGCCACGAAACCTTCTCCCGTGACGACGCCCCAAAATCCAATGATCCCCAAGGGAGCCAAAGCCCAGCTGAGAGCGCGGTTAAGCATCACTCGTAGTCCCATGAGCTCTTCCGTGTTGTCTAGTTGACTGGCAATGCCCATTTCCCAGAATGAAGTGGTGTGAGAGAAAACCATCATACCAATCTTTCTGTACGTGTAGACGTGGGCCTCGCCACGATAACTGAGAACCTCGTGGCCAAACTTATCTAATGAATCGGAGAGCATCACTTGTTGACTCACGCGACTGGAGGCACGAGAAAGACTAATGACTTTTGTCCCCAGGCGTTGCACTGAGATCTTTTTCTGCTCTTGTGGTGTGACTTCTTGAAAACCAAGATCACTCAGCAGTTTTTCTAGGCGACCCTCAAGCATGGCTTTGGGTAGCTTGATAAATACAGGATAAGCAGAGCTTTTCTGCCATTGAAAATACACTGAATCGATTGAAGTCGCGCTCATTGCTTGATCCTCTTGAAGCTCTTCTCGGATGAATGTTAAGAAAGTTAAATTTTTGACACTTACTTGAGCCTTCTGTTCAATCTCTAGACACCCCTTCCGGGTAAATCCATGATTTCACAACCAAGATACATGGCCCTCACTTTGCTTATAAAAGGGTCATGAGGACCACTGAACCGCAACCTCTTCCCCATCAAACGCACTCCCCTGAGAGCTATGAGACCTATTGCCAGCCGCTCACGGCTCGGCTCCTGCGTTCACTCAATCTCAACGTGAGCTACCTGCGGGGATCAGGCATGTGGCTGGAGGGTGAGGTCGGTGGAGTGCAGAAGAAAATTCTTGATTGCACTGGTGGCTATGGGGCTAATCTCTTTGGACATAAGAATCCAGAACTCATAGAAGTCGCTAAAAAATATCTCGAATTTGGAGAGCCCTCAGTGGTGCAGGCCTCCCAGAGAACACAGAGCGGGCTACTGGGGAAAGAACTCAGCGAGATCCTCCTGGGGGAAACCGGTGAGGGACCTTGGATCACTCATCTTTCAAACTCAGGCACCGAGACCGTTGAAGCCGCCCTTAAACACTGCTTGCTCGATTTTTCTAAAAAGCAATTACAGCGTAAGCAAGAAGCACAGAAATCCTTCATGGAGCTCAAAATCTATGTGACGGAACTTGATGGGCTAGAGCAGATGGCCATCCATCGAGACTGGCGCTATCGTCTGATTAATCTCTCAGCCACAATTGCCGCAAGCAGTGAGCGCAAAGATTGGTTTCTGCACATGCTCATGCAAGAACACGACTTGCTGGGCCTCATTAATCTTGTGCATGAATTTAATTCGCTACAATTCGAGA
>JAJTIF010000075.1 GCA_021299675.1 Pseudomonadota bacterium
AACCAATAAAGGCCCGCGATGATCGCCGCGGCTGCTACCAGCATCCGCGACGCACTCGATTGAGAGTCAGATTTCATCATGGGTGCAAAAAGAACTGCATCGCACCCTAGGTCAACCCTATTTGGTAGGCGGCGCTTTCGCCTCGGCACCCACTTGCTTGTAATGCACCTTGGCCTGTTGAACCACATAGGCGCGGATGTCCTCCATCTCCTTCTGGTTCAACCAAGAGCTAAAGGATACCATGCCACGGCTGGCATTGGCCCCATCCCATACGATCGCCTTCCAGGTCGCCGCATCTTGGATCGCTGGCGAATAGCGCAAGTCAGGCAACAGACCGCCAGTGGCGCTATGACCGTGGCAGACTTGGCAATGGCGCATATAGATGTCGAAGCCCGCCTTTGGATCAGCCGCCACCGTCGTGGCAGAAAGATCAAGGGCGATTTTTTCAGGCATCTCATATTTGGCCGCCGTGGCTGTGCCGCCTAATTTGAACACCATCAAGCGGCCCTTCAGGCTAATTGGCCGATCTGGGGCGGCTAAGGGAGCAGCAATAATCGCCCCACCATAGCCGACCATAACTGCCACATATTGCTCCCCATCAATCCGATAGGTCACAGGTGGGGCAATGATGCCATTCTGGGTCTCATAGGACCAAACCTGCTTGCCGTTTGCCGCATCAAACGCTTCCAAGAAGCCTTCCGAGGTACCTTGGAACACAAGGCCGCCTGCCGTGGCGAGGATACCTGAGTTCCAAGGGAATTTGCGCGGTGCCATCCAGCGGGGCTTGCCCGCCACAGGGTCCCAAGCCACCAACATGCCGGTCAGCATAGCGCGCAGACCTTTGCGCTGGCCCTCATCATCGGGCAAAGCCGCCAAACTCATATTGACGCCTGTGTTCCACGCCCCCGCAACTTGCTTGTACGGACCGACTTCATCGCCAGAGGCGGCCGGGACCAGCATGGCTGGTACATAGACAAGACTTTCCTTCGGGCTCATCGCCATCGGGTGCCAATTGTGCACACCGAATGGAGCTGGGAACACCAAGGCAGGCGCCTTGGCATAACGGGCCGACGGGTTCTCGTTCGGACGACCGGTCTTCAGATCAACCGAATGCGCCCAAGGGATCGGCATGCCAGCTGGCACATCGGCTTCTTTGGGCATCGGGAACAAGGAATTGGCCGAAAGAAGCTCACCTGTCGCCCGATCAATCACATAGAAGAAGCCGTTTTTGGGGATCTGCATGATGACTTTGCGCGGCTTGCCACCAATTGGCAGTTCCGCCAGCATCAAATGCTGGGTCGCGGTGAAGTCCCAAGAATCCCCTGGTGTGGTTTGATAATGCCAAACATACTCGCCCGTGTCGGGCTTCACCGCCACGATGGAGGAGACAAACAGATTGTCGCCCTTCCCACCGGAGCGGACTTTGTGGTTCCAAGGCGATCCATTGCCGACGCAGAAATAGCGAAGGTCTAAATCAGGGTCATAGGCAATCGCGTCCCCACCGGTGCCACCACCGCCAGACTCCTTCCACGCGCCATCACTCCACGTGGCATCGGCTTTTGCCTTCAAGATTTTGTCGGACACCGCGCCATCGGCTTCGCCCTTTGGATTGGGTGTGGTGTAGAAGCGCCAAGCCATCTCACCTGTCTCAACATCATAAGCGCTGAGATACCCGCGCACGCCATATTCTGCGCCACCATTGCCGATCAGGACTTTGCCCTTCACGACGCGCGGGGCACCGGTAATCGTATAGGACTTACCTTGATCGACCGTGACCTTTGACCAGATCTCCTTGCCATTGCGGGCATCGAGCGCAATCAAACGGCCATCGAGCGAACCAACGAATACCTTACCACCCCAGACCGCCACGCCGCGATTGACCACGTCACAACAGGCCTTATGCGCCGTTTCGCCGGGAACTTTGGGATCATAGGCCCACAACAGATTGCCGGTCTTGCCATCAAAGGCAGAGACTTTCGACCATGAAGTCGTGGTGTAGATCACGCCATCGACGACGATAGGCGTGGCTTCATGGCCGCGATCGGTATCGAATTCATGGCTCCAGGCAAGGCCGAGCTTTGAGACATTGGTTAGATTGATCTGATCGAGTGGGCTAAAGCGCTGCTCGTCATAAGTGCGGCCATAGCTCATCCAATTGTCACCATCGGCCCCGGCGGCGGTTAGGCGCGCGGCATCTACTTTGGCAGCTGGACTATTGGACGTATCGGGTGCGCAGCCACTGGCCAGCAATCCCACGAGCAACGCACTGGTTGCGACGAGCCTTTTTATCATCATTTCCTCCCTGACCGGTGGCACGCCTGTGGCGGGTCCATCTCTGTGTCATGGATAGAACAGTATCGGCTTTGCTGATTTGGGCAATAGGCTGGCGTGCGAGGCGAGGCTCAAATCGCAGGGTCAGGTGCTACCTGGATCAAGCGCCCATCCTTGTCAGCCACGGCACGATAGAAGCACGTCTGAAAGCCGACATGACAGCACCCACCGTCGCCATCGACCTTGACCTTCATCACGACGGCATCTTGATCACAGTCGATCCGCAATTCGTGGACATGCTGAAGCTGACCCGACGTCTCGCCCTTCTTCCACAAGCTTTGACGTGAGCGCGACCAATAATGCGCGATCCCGGTCTCTAACGT
>JAJTIF010000011.1 GCA_021299675.1 Pseudomonadota bacterium
AACAATCATCATCACGGCCATCGCCCTCTTTGTACTCCATTCTCTAGGGCGCGCGCTAGGGGCTTTTAGTCTCATCCCGTGGCTGTCTGTGAGCTCGTCTTCTTGGATGAGCCTCTACACAGTCTTCACGTACCCCTTGCTCGAAACCCATCTGCTCTCTGTGATGTTTAACGGGCTGGTGATGTGGTTTCTAGGCAGCGAGCTTGAGCGGCAGTGGGGCGAGAAGATCTACATCAAGTTTCTCCTGGCCTGTAGTGTGGTGACAGGACTTTTATTTTTTCTGATCAGCAGCTTTATCTTGAAGGGCACAGCTTTAGGGGCCGGATCCCTCATGGGACTCGCAGGCCTCTCTTATGCGCTCTGTGTAGCCTACGCCACTCTTTATCCCGATCGTCAGTTTATGATGATGTTCGCCTTTCCCGTGAAGGCCAAATGGTTCTGTATCATCATGGTGGGCGTCGAGCTTTACATGGCCCTTTTCTCCGGTAACCCTGCCGCTTTTGGCCATTTATTCAGTATGGGGATGGGTTTTTTGTTGATCCGCTTTCAGACCACTAGTCTCGTTGCTGCATGGTTTAATCAAAAAACTCCAGGTGGAGGCGCCAGTAAAAGAGCAAAAAACGCATCGCATCTCAAACTTGTCAAACCAGATGATGATAAGCCTAGGTATTGGCACTGAGCATTGTGATAGACACGCTTTTTTGAATCATGTATAAAATGCGGATATCTTGAGAGGTAATGAATGAAACTACGTAAAGCACTTGATGAGAAACTATTAGATGTAAGACTGCGTGACCGTCTGTTGGCCGAAGGTAAGATCACTAAAGAGCAACTTGAAAAGATCCTCGCTCAACTTCAAGACGACGCTAAGCACGCGATCTCAATGGAAGAAGCTCAAAACCTTCAGTAAGTCTCTTTGTTACTGAACTGTAAATTTTCCGAAATATATTTTTTTGATAACGGGAGTCCCTAGACTCTCGTTAACGTACTTTTTGATTCTACTCTCAAGCAGTAGTTTTCCAGTAAGGGTGCTCACTTCATCTGGTGACATATGAGCCGCCACTTCAATCAGAGCATTTTTAATCACATACTCGCGTGCCTTAAGGATCTCCTTATCGCCCTCTTTGAAAGGGATAATACTGAGTTCCGTGGAGAGGTAACGCAGTCGTGCCCCCACATGGTAGAGATTCACCGGCTTAGCTGAAATGGTGTAAGCCGAAACGAGTGATTCGGATTGAGCTTTATCGTAGAGGGTTTGCTCTTCAGTGGTGATGTTCGTTGGTTCGGGCTTAATCATGAAATGAGCATAGTAAACGATACCTGCCGCGGCCAAAGCCACTAATCCATTGAGACCCAGAAGAATTTTATCGATAAGAGGGTTACCCGTCATAGCTCTATTATAAAGCTATGACGGGAAAAGACTAAAGATATTTATCGAGAGAAAGTGGAGTGTAGGGAAGATCAAGGTCGCGCGCCACTTGCTCATACACGAGTTTGCCCTTGTAGATGTTCACACCGAGGCGTAGGGGCTTGTCTTTCATGATGGCCTTATCTACACCCATACCAGCGATCATACGAGCATACTTCAGGGTCACGTTGGTGAGAGCGAAGGTCGATGTGCGGGCGACCGCACCTGGCATATTGGCCACGCAGTAATGAACCACACCGTCGACAACAAAGGTCGGGTTTTCGTGGGTGGTTGGCTTACAGGTTTCAATACAGCCACCTTGGTCGACGGCGATATCGACGACAACTGAGCCTTTGCCCATCTTGGCGATCATGTCACGAGTAACAAGCTTCGGTGCCTTGGCGCCTGGAACCAGCACGGCTCCAATCACAAGGTCAGACTGGACAACAGCTTCTTCGATGTTTTGAGCATTCGAGAAGAGCGTGTTTACTTTGTTCTCAAATAGATGATCCATCTCTGCCAAACGCTTGGTCGACAGATCGATGAGTGTCACGTCGGCGCCCATACCAATCGCCATCTGAGCGGCGTTAGTTCCGGCAATACCGCAACCAATGATCGTTACTTTCGCACGGCGGACGCCTGGGACACCTCCGAGGAGAATCCCTTTGCCGCCCTTATCGAGCTGGAGGTAAGTCGCACCCACTTGCACGGACATTCTTCCTGCTACTTCTGACATGGGCACAAGCAGTGGGAGAGAGTTGTCCTCAAGCTGAATCGTTTCATACGCGATACAGGTCGCGCCGGACTTCATCAAACCTTCTGTCTGAGGCTTGTCAGCGGCGAGGTGCAGGTAGGTGTAGAGAATGTGGTGAGGCTTGAGGAGAGCAATCTCATTGGGCTGAGGCTCTTTCACTTTGATGATCATTTCACCAACAGCAAAGCACTCTTCCAGAGAGTTGAGGATCTTGGCCCCTGCATTGATGTACTCTTGATCCGAGATACCAATGCCAGCGCCACCATTTTTTTGCACGAACACTTCATGGCCATCGAGGACCAATTGGCGGACGCCGCCAGGGACGATCGCAATGCGGTTTTCGTTGTTCTTAATTTCTTTAGGAATAGCAATTTTCATATTTGTCTCCTAGTACACTTAATCGAAATAGGAGCCCATCATAACCGCAGTTGGGTGGGGGAGGCTAGAAAATCAGCGATACTGTAAAATATCTCTATCCTTGAGGGGCACTGCTTCCAATAATCCGTCGCGCTGGAGGCGAAGCTGCAATTGATCATGGTCCCATTCGTGACCCATGTGGATGAGGCCCGCCCGGAGAGGCTGAATTTTTTTTATGATCTCTATGGTTTTTTCATAACCTAGATGGGTGTCATGGGGGCTGGGTTTTACGCAATCAATAATAAGCCAGTCGAGCTTCATTTCCTTTAGCCGCTCACAGACTTCAATTGGGACATCGTGGCAGTCGATGAGGTAGGCCAGAGATCTGTGGCGAAAGCCCGTTGTGTGGACTCTTCCGTGGGGCAGTGAAAAAAATTCAAAGTCCTCTTGCTCAATGGAAAGAAGACCCAGGGGGACTTCAATAAGCTTGAGTTGAGGGATGCCCCCTCCGATCACGGGCTTCGGGCTAAAGATATAGTCGAACTTTCGTCGAATCGAAGCCGCGGTCTCAGGTGAGCAGTAGAGCGGAAGATCTTTATTTTGATAAAGGCTATAAGGCCTGAGGTCATCGATCCCGTGGGTATGATCCGCGTGATCATGAGTCATGATCACAGCATCAATCGAGTCAGGTTTATGCTGAAGGAGTTGGGAGCGCAGATCAGGAGTGGTGTCGACGAGAATATTTTTTCCAAGTGCCGTGGTCAGGAACACACTTGTTCTTAAGCGTAAATTTGCTGGGTTTGTGGAATTGCAAACATCGCACTTACAACCTAAAATAGGTATTCCGGTACTTGTGCCTGATCCTAGTATTGTCACTACGTTCATACATCTATCATAAGGTTCATTATGCGTTTTGTGCTCATGGTTTTTTTTGTCATCGTTTGTGGTTGCTCTTCAGGGCCTAAGAGCCCCTCGGCGAATCTACCTGACCCCCTCAAGCTCGATGTCGTGAGCTTCAAGCTTGATAATGGGATGCAAGTCCTCGTGATCGAGGACAATCGTTTGCCGATCTTCTCGTTGCAGATGTTCTACAAAGTCGGCGGTAAGGATGAAAGAAAAGGCATCACGGGCGCAAGTCACTTCCTTGAGCACCTCATGTTTAAAGGCACGAAAAATATTTCTAGTTCAAAGTTCGATTTCAT
The DNA here is from genome assembly GCA_021299675.1 of Pseudomonadota bacterium. Lineage (GTDB taxonomy): Bacteria > Bdellovibrionota > Bacteriovoracia > Bacteriovoracales > Bacteriovoracaceae > UBA6144. Next base: position 3,722 of record JAJTIF010000011.1, read on the forward strand.
CGTCGAGGGTAACGGCGGAAGTTCAAACGCCTACACCACCAACGACATGACCGTGTACTACGAAAACATGCCCAGCTCCACCCTCGATCTTATGATCGGAGTTGAAGCCGATCGGATGGTCAACCTTGTGATCAAGAAAAAAGAATTTGAGCATGAGCGCCAGGTGGTGCTTGAGGAACGCAAAATGCGCTACGAGAATTCTCCTCGCGGTCAGGTCTACATGACGATGATGGAAGAGCTCTTTAAGGGGACGCCCTATGGAACCTCGGTCATCGGTGACATCGAAGACCTCAAGACCGTCTCCCGCGATCAAATTTATCAGTACTATCGCCAATGGTACGCACCTAACAATGCGACGATGGTGATCGCCGGTGACGTGAGTGCCTCCGAGGTGAAGTCTCTGGTAAAAAAACATTTTGATGGGCTGCCATCTTCACCTGTACCAGAGCAAACCCGCACAGCGATGCCAGACTCGGCGTTTAAAAATAACCTCGAGAAACCCGTCGAACTCGACATCAAGGGCCAGTCTCCCTCACCCATGTTTATGCTGGCCTATCCGGCTCACAAAGCCGGTGCTCCTGAGTCCTACGCCCAGGACATCCTCGCCTCCATTTTGGGTGATGGAAAAAGCTCGTACCTTAACCAAAAATTCGTGCAAACCGCACGGCCCAAGTTTTCTCTCGTCTACACCGGCAACTATTCGCTCGAGAAAGCCGGGGCCTTCATGATTGGCGGTGAAATCGTGAAGGGCTTCTCGCCCAATTCGATGAAGAAAGAATTGCTGAAAACGGTGGCGCAATCCTGTGAAACAGCCATCAGCGAGGAGAGTTTGCAGAAAGTAAAAAACCAGTACGAAAGCGAACTCTTCTCAGGGCTTGATACTCTGGGAGGTTTGGCGCGCTTTATTGGTGACCGTCAATTACTCTATAACGACTGGGCCTACTATCGTAAAGAGTGGATGATCTATGGAGCGCTGAAAGTGGATGACATCAAAAAAGAATGTAAACGTCTTTTTTCTCAGAAAGCCTACGTGTGGGTGACCGTGTGGGAAAATAACCAGGCCGTGAGATAAGGGGATCAGATGAAATTTTTACTACTACTTATTGTTATAAGCTCGGCAGCCTTGGCAGCCGATTACCGCAAAAACGAAATTCAAAAACTCTTGTGGGGTGACTTCAAGACCACTTGGCTTCAAGATAACCGTTACCCAACAGCCACCTTTACCATCTACTTCGCCAACGGGGCCATGCAGGACAATATTCAAAAAGCCGGGACCACTCAGGCTTCACTGGATTTGCTTTTCACTGGGACTTCAAAGTACGACCAGAAAACGCTCAGCGAGTTTTTTGATTTCTATGGGGTCAGTTTCGCCACCAACGTCACCCATGAGTTCTCTGCTCTCAGTTTCACGGCGCTCGTGAAAGATCTCCCTAAAGTCACCGAACGCTTCTGCCACGTCATTAAGGACGCTCAGTATCCACGGAGCGAGCTGATTCCGCACAAAAAGCGGGTGGTGACCCAGCTCCGCAATCTTCCGTCTCAGCACTCGGCACTTGCGGAGCGCGCTTTCCGAAGCATCATGATGAAAGGCTCGAGCTACGAATACCCCACCGATGGCAATCTCGCGTCTCTAGAACTGATGCAGCCCCAGAGTCTTCAGAAGAGATGGTCCGAACTGAGGGATGAGGCTCCCAAGCGCTTCTACATCAAGGGCCCCAAGGAGGCACTCTTCGTGCGTGATCAGTTCTTGAAAGATTGCGGCTGGAAAACGAGCTCCAGTCAGAGCTTCCGAGTGAAGAATCCGCTCTCAGCCATGAGCCACAAAATTTTCTTGGTCCCCGTGAACGGGGCTAACCAAGCCCAGATCCGCATCGGTCGGTTTATTTCTCAAAACGAAATCAAAGACCCTAACGAAGTCCTAAATTTTTCGGCGAGCTACCTGGGTGGTGGCTTTACGGCCAAGCTGATTCAAGAAGTTCGTGTGAAACGAGGTCTCACTTACTCGATTGGAAGTTATGTGAGCATGCAGTCCGAGTACGGGCGCGCCGGCATCAGCACTTTCTCTAAGAACGAAACTGCTGCTGAAACCATCAACCTCATCAAAAGCATCCTGAAGGAGAGTTCTCAGGCTGGTAAAATCAAAGATGAAGAGCTTGATCACATGAAGAGCTACGTGATTGGCCATCATCCCTTTTCGTTTGAGGACTCATCGAGCTTTCTCATGCAGCTTCTGATGCTCGATCACGTGAACGAGCCGCTCGAGAAGCTCTATCAGTTTCCAGACAAGATTAAAGCGATCTCTAAGGAAGATGTGGCCGAGGGAGTGAAGCGCCTGTTTAACTGGGACGAGATGGTTATTATCGTTGTGGGGGATCCATCCTTGAAGTCGACTCTAGAAGCCATCAGACCCGTAGAAATGGTGAAGCCGCAGGGACTGCTCTAACCGGCGTGAGCTTTTGTGTTCACGAGAGCGCCTGGGTAGATCACTAGGCGCTCTGACTTGATGGTTCCTTCGACCTGGCTTCCGGGACGAAGGCTCAAGGTCCCTCGGGCGTTGAGTTCACCCACTACCTTCCCGAAGACTTCAATGTCGTAGGCATTCACATTTCCGATTATACTCGCATTCTTCTCTATGATGACCATGGATTCATCATCTGAGAAAATGTTTCCTTCCACGGATCCTTCGATTGAGGAGCGACCAGAGAGATGGAGCTCACCCTTAATCTTTGAACTCAAACCAATAATGTTATAGCGCGAGGATTTGAAATCACTAATATCCATTATTCACCTACAACTGTCGTGCCTGAAAGCACCTGGCGAAGGATAAGATCTCCCTCTCGGTTAAAGATGACAATAAGAAATCTGGCATCGTTATCTGCTGGGGGAAAGCTCGCCTCCACTGGTCTAAGTCTCGACACGGCAAAAGACTCACCCTTATTAAAGCGAATCCCTTCGATCCATTCTTGGTTGGTCATAGCAGGGTAGGCAGACTGGCCACGGCTATCGATCTGAAACACAAACACATGTCCATAGACGCGGTCAGCATCAGCGCCGCTATTTATCAGGTTAAATTTTAAAACACGTTTTCCTGCGTTATCCTCTAAAGCAATACTTTCTGTGCGAAGAAGCTTCTTCACTCTGAGGTCTTGGAGCGCGTAGGGTTTTTTCACCGGTCCGATCCAGACATCCACTTCGCCTGTCAGCGAAGCGGTCATCTTGTCTTGGAGGGCTTTATTTGAGTTCTCCATTTCGACCAATTGAGCCTGGAGTTCCTTCACTTGCGTGTCATCTGTGGACGGTAGGTTCGGGAGATCGAGGCTCATCGGGATGCTTGCTCCACGCCACCAAAGAGTACCGGCCATCGCTAAAAATAACCCAACGAGAACTACCGGAGTGACAAGAAAGAATCTTCTCAAGCGCTTCTTTGAAATTCGAATCAGGCGCACCGGCTCTGGGTGGTCGTTGAGGATGATTTCAATATGAGT
>JAJTIF010000271.1 GCA_021299675.1 Pseudomonadota bacterium
AAGCTACGGCGAGAAACTCTTCTACCTTATTCATGGTTGTGATTTTAGCCAAAAGACAAGTTGGATGTCGCTAGCTAAGATGCGAGGACAAAAAAAAAGGGAGCCCCTGCATGGCTCCCTCTTTTTCAGCATCCTGCTGTTCACAAGATCACATCCTGTAACCTCGTACTTCCATTATACCTATGAACGCATAGGTTCAAAGAAAAATTTGTAAGGGGAAATCTTTTCCAAATCCTCTTTGTTTAATAGCAGAGTTTTCCTCATCTCAACTGAGGGGACTTGGGTTAGAATAATAGGACTAAGTAAAGCAAATCACAGAAAAATGGAGTCTTCGTGGTGAAGAAAGTGGCCCGCAAAAAGTCGACTAATAAAGCCAGCTATTCGGAGCTGAAAACCTTCACTTACTATATCCCCAACCCGCCCAAGCGCCAAAGTGGCTACCGAGAGATTGAGTTGGATAAGATCATGCATGGACTTTTAAACAGTGGTCATGAAATTTTGAGCTGGCAGATGCAATCAGCGGCGGGCAGCGAGGGCGGCGTGTTCGTGTGTTTTATTCTTAAAGGCACGAACCCACGCTATAAAGGCGCGGGCCTTGACTTGCATGTGGAATTTGGTCTCAAAGTCGATTACACCAATTCAGATCTGGAGCTGATCCCAGATGAAAACTAGCCTATTTCTCTTACTACTTATTGGCTGTACCTCCGTGCTTAAGAAGCTCGATATCGACACGCCCCGAAGCCTCAAGAAAGCTCCCCTCTCACTCACACCTGTCACCATGTGTGGTGGCCCCTCACTGAAGAGTGCTCAATTGATTGGCACCAATCCAACTATCCAGAGAGGCTTTAAAGACTTTCTCAAGAACATCCAACCCATCGAACTGGATTTCAAAGAGCAGATCATCGTTTGGACACTGCTACAGATGAACGTGAGACCAGACTTGGCCACACCCACCTCGCGCCTGCAGTTTTTGATAAAAGAGAGTAACCAAACCAGCTACCACGACTACACCGGTGACGACACACAGACCTACCCTTTCATTCAAGCGCTGGAAGAGTTGCTAAGAAATCATCCTCGCAAGAAAAACCTATTATGGTACGCAGAATTGCTCGACCGACACGTACGATCAGAGGTGGTGGTGGGTATTAGTTTTGAAAAACGTCTCTTAAGCCTCAAAGACGATATCGCCACCAATGCGACACTTCGGAAGTATTACTTTCGCGGCGACGACACACTCAAAGAAAGTGAGCGGATTGCTAAAATTAATTTTTCTCGACTCATTAGCGCTGTTCAGAAAAGTCCTGGACGTGCTAAGAAATCCAGCGAGCTCAGTGACTACCGCAAGACTCCGAAACTCAAACTCTCCTGTAACTACGACTTTAAGCTCTACGACGAGAGCATCTTCTTAATCGGTCCCGACGAGAGCCCCGGACACATTTTTGGTGCCAGCCTCGGGCGACAGGCCTTTTTAGCGATTGCCAGTCAAACCATCGAGGCTGCAGAACCCCTGTTTGAGGAGCCGGTGTTTAAGGGCAAAGGCAATCCCCGCTCGGCTGCTCTTTGCACGATCCAAAATGACGGGCATGAAATCTGGCTCTCCTCCCACAATTCCCGTGACCCCGGTCAACACATCTATCATCTGTTTAAGTACGGAATCATCAATGCCAAGAGCCCAGCAGACATCGACTCACTCCTGCGCCACTCGCGCCACATTTTCTTGTCTGATCCGCTGCGCTTAGTGATTGAGAGCTCTCGCTCCAAACCTAAGCAGATTCAAGATCTCCTAAAGCTGAACGTGCCTATCTACAACGCCGAAGCCATGGGCAGTATTTGGGCCTGGAGTAACTTCAATAATGAAGGCGGCCGCTTCTATCTCGACGATCGCAACCCAGGGGCCTTGTTTTGCGCACCTTAAAGATCTTCGGAAAAGCTTCCCAGAGGATAATCGCCGAACTCCCGGTTGAGGATGCAAGCGAAGTACTGATGTTTTTTCTCTTGAGACATAACCTCCCCATCGCCTCAAGCTGCGCAGGAGATGGGGTGTGCAAGAAGTGTGAGCTAAGTGACGGAAGATTGAGCTGTCAGATGTCCGTTGAAGAGGCTCTCTCCAACGGACCGATTGATTTTAATTATCTCTAGAACTCGAGCATGGAAGGCATCTCGACCGGCTTTATCTCTCCGAGCATCGACTGGAGGGATTTCTCTCCTACCAGATCACTTGTCGCTTCAACCAGCATCGGCATTCTCTCTAGGGAGATTGCGATGGCTTCCGCTAGACTCATCTTACGAGAAAGATCCGCCGCAAGTACGGCACGATCTTTATTCACGAGCCCACCACTCTTCACGCGAATCTTAAGAAAGCTCTTCTTATCCACTGTCCCCATGAGAATCTCTTTGATCTCTTTTGGAGTCAGCGCGGGATTAGCGTCTTTGACCTGACCGGCAACATTGGCAACGAAAGGTGCTGCCTGGCTGGTGCCCGAGACCGGTAAACTGCCTATTCCGGGAACTGCTGAGCGAATCAACATACCAGGTGCTGCCAGATCGACAGTCGCTGTCCCCCAGTTGGAAAACGGAGCTAAGAATTGATCTTCAAACGTAGCCGCGACGGACATGCTATTGTCAGCTTTGACGTTGGCCGGTGAAGTACCAAACTCATCATTATTAAGACCATCACTGCCGGCAGCAAATACGAAGAGAGTCTTCGGAGCGGCACCGACGAAATCCACTGCCTTCTCCGACATGGCCTTCACGAGTTTGATCGCCGTTTGCTTTTTCTCTTCTTCCGTTGGAATGCGACCAATCAGATTGACGAAAGCGTAGTCAGCGAAGTTCAGTGCCTGGGTGTAGCCCGTGCCAAAGGAGCCGTTGTCCACATCAGCCTTGTGCAGGTGCACGAACTGACCAATTGTTACCATTGAGCGCATCTGCCCGGAGGCCACAGAATCGATCAATGGATCAATTTTGACCCATGGACTTTCTGTGACCTGATCTTGCTTGTGCGCCTGCGCCGCTTGGATCTCTGCCTGAACGTTAGTCTTGAGAAGAAGGATCCCCATTGCCTTATTCTCAGAACCTTTTACAGAGATACCAGCTACGTGTGTTCCGTGCATGAAGGTGCCGTACGAGCGAACTTTTGGAATAAACCCTGGAGTCCGCTGCATCTGCATGGCCCAAGTGCGGTCTTCGTCAGTCGTTTGAAACAAGTACTGCTTCGCTAGGATTTCGTAGTATTTTTTAATGTCAGCTTCTGAGCTGGCAAAATAGGTGAAGAGCTTGCGGTCAATGACCTGGTTGTTGTTATCGACAAAGTTCCAGCCATGGAGCACGTCCTTAAAAAGGGTCAATGCCATCGGCGCTGAGTTAACCCAAAGATTAGGAACTATCTGCTCATGCTCTACGTCTAGGCCCGAATCAATCACGGCAATCGTAGCTGCTTGTGCCGTAGAGAGAACCATGAGGCCAGAGAGGAGGAGTTTTTTCATGTGGTAGATCCTTTCCATTAAAGACGTAAATGTCTTAAGTGGTTAGGATTTACGACCTCACCAAGTGATTGATAAGTCAGGTGTGTAAAAACGACAGGCGAGAATGGGCGTTTGTAAGATGATGTTAGAGAAAGCAGAAATGAAGAGAGGATTTCTCCTCTCTTCATCAATAATTCTTATAGCTGAGTGAGTTGACCGCGACCAGTAACGTGGTACTGATCCGTGCTGTCGATTGTTCTGAGAACAGTCTTAGCCTTGTAAGACATCTGCACGATTGCTCCTGCGACTGGACTGTCAACTGAACCGTGGTTCTGAAGGCCTACGAGCTTCATTGTAGCATCGAACTCATAGCCCCAGCTGACGGTCACATTCGTAGGAACAATCTGAACGGCCGTTAGGTAAGCGCCTTTACCGTTATACTTCCCAGAGTGAACAAACATCACTGTGTAGTCGAAGGTGACGACTTTTGAGCCATAAAGGTTTTTATACTCGAGTTTCATCTTTCTAGTCAGAGGCATGGACCAGTTTGTCGTTTGGAATATGTCAACTGGAGAACCATCAGTATTCTTCGGCAGCACAGAAATCGGAGCCGAAGATGTATTTACGACCGGCTGACCCTTTTTCACAATTTCATAAATCTTTTCACCTAACGCAATCACTTGATTAGCAGCAGCGATAATCTGACCGATATTGGCTTTTTGATCAAAGCGGCCTTCTGGATCAGGCAAACCTACTGCAAGATCGAGGAAATTATTATCTTTAAGTTCTTCCTCCATCACTGACTTAGAGGTACCTGTCTTTGTTTCCGTTTCAACCGTGACTACGACTGACTTGATCGTGAGATACTTATTGAGATCTTGAGACTCGGACAAAACTGGAACTGAAAATGAAAGAACTAGTGACGCAAGCGCGATTTTATTAAACATGTTTCCCCCTTATCTTCGCCTCCAATAGCGTTGATGGGGGTATTCTTATCTAAACCTGACTAACAAAGTCAAAAAATATTAATCTTATTATTTCTTACATCAAATGTCCCTTGGCAAGAAGCGTTGTAAATCTTATATAACTAAATAACTTCATAGACTTAGCTCCAAAATCCTAGAGTGAATTTTCAATATTGAGTGCTTATTTCAATTAGAAACTCTAATGGATCCTATTAGCTTAACTTAATCTTAACCCGGTCTCCTTACTTTTATTGTCAGGCCTAGGCCCAAGCCTGATAATACTAAAAAAGGATAAGACGATGAAATATTTAAGTTTTGATATCGAAGCCACGGGACTGAATGAGCAGTGCCTGATGATCGAGTTTGCCATGGTCCCCTTCGATGCGGAGTCGAGAGAAATAAAAGAAGAGCTGGCACGCTCCTATTATATCAAGTGCCCTTCCTTTGAAGAACTCAAACCCACTCTCGATCCCTGGGTGGTGGAACATAATGAGACGCTCATCCGCAAGGCCCACAGTGAGGGGATTGAGATGAGTGAGTTTAAGAGAACTCTCCAGAACTACCTCGAGAGTCCGGAGGTGAAGTCATACTTTGGGAATCAAAAGATTACTCTCTTTGGAAAATCCATGTCTGCTATCGACCTCCCCTTTCTGAACCGAGACCTGGGATGGGATTTCATGCGTAAATATTTTCAGCACCGTCAACTCGACCTCTCCGGTCTCGCCTATGGCCTCATGGATTGTGGGCTGCTCCCTAAGGGCATGGAGTCCGGTAGTCAGATGATGCGATACCTCTCCATGGGTGAAGTCGCGCACACGGCGCTTGAAGATGCGCGCAATACGGCGAAGATGTATCTGAAAATTATCGAGAAGATTAAGGCTTCCTAAGGGAGACGTATTCGGCAGGATTACGGGCCTCATTTTTGATTCTTATTTCAAAATGCAGATGGGGACCCGTGGAGCGGCCGGTGTTTCCGGTGTGAGCGATCAACTGGCCACGCTTGACCTTATCGCCCGCTCTTACCATCAGTTTATTCAAGTGCGCGTATACTGAAAAAACTTTCCCGGGGTGTTCGATCACAATCATTTTTCCGTAGCCACGGATTTTGCGGTCACTGTATTTCACGGTTCCTTCTTGCACGGATACGACGGGTGTTCCGATCGGCGCCGGGATATCAATCCCTTCATGTTTGCGGCCCCAACGGT
>JAJTIF010000063.1 GCA_021299675.1 Pseudomonadota bacterium
CCTCCCACATCCAGATCGTTCTTCACCACATCCATGAACTCGCTAGAGTTAGTGACGTTTTGGTTGAACTCCATGAGCTCTTCCACCCACTTAAGTTTCCCGGTCTGCGACTTATCTCGCTCCTTGTATCTCCAGTGAGCGGCGACACCGCGTTCGGCTACTTCATGCATCTCAAAAGTTCTGATTTGAATTTCAATCCGCTCTGCCTTGGGGCCGATGACTGTGGTGTGAAGAGACTGGTAGTTGTTCACTTTCGGGATGGCGATGTAGTCTTTGAAGCGCCCTGGAACAGGAGTGAAGGCGGAGTGAATGACTCCCAAAACTTTGTAACACTCAGTGATGTTACCGGTCAGGACACGAAACGCGAGGAGATCCTGGATCTGGTCAAAGTCCACTCCTCGCTGGGTCATTTTTTTATAAATGGAGTAGAAGTGCTTCGGTCTTCCGGAGACTTCCGCCACCACCGAGTACTCCATCAGGCGATCGTTAATCGTAGCGATGGTATCGTTGATGTACTCCTCGCGCTCTTTGCGCTTCATGGAGATTTTCTCCGCGAGACGGTAGTAGGAGTCTGGATGGAGGTAGCGTAGACAAAGATCCTCGAGGTCACCTTTGACGGAGTTAATACCCAAACGGCTTGCAAGAGGAACGTAGATGTCGAGCGTCTCCTGGGCCTTCGCCATCTGCTTTTCTTTGGACACGTACTGGAGCGTGCGCATGTTGTGCATGCGATCGGAGAGCTTGACAATGATCACGCGCAGATCCTGCGCCATCGCCACTACCATCTTGCGGAAGTTTTCCGCTTGCGATTCTTCTTTCGATTTAAAGTTAATCTTAGAAATCTTGGTACAGCCCACAACGATCTGCGCGACACTCTTGCCAAATCTCTTTTCGATCTCTTCCGGTGGGACTTCGCAGTCCTCGACCACGTCGTGCAGAAAGCCCGACATAATGCTGTCCACATCCATCTTGAGTTTAACGAGCGTGGCAGCGACGTTGAGTGGGTGCACGATATAGGGCTCACCTGAGCTTCGTTTCTGCTTTGAGTGTTTCTCCTCAGCAAACTCGTAGCATCTCCTCAGCGCCTCTGAGTCAACCTCAGGATACGCAGACTCCACCCGTCGGATGAGCTCATCGATGGTGAGGTTTGGTTCGTGGGAGAAATCTATGCGTTCGGAAAACATCTTTACTCCAAAAGGCTTGAAACAATCGTCTTCAAGTCCTGATAGGCTTTTGCCACATCATCGTTGATGACTAAATGATCGTAGTCATCTGCGCGCAAAATTTCTGTGCGCGCGTTCTTGAGGCGTTCGCGGATGACCTCATCCGAGTCAGTCCCACGCCCTCTAAGACGCTTCTCTAGGGCTTCGAGGCTTGGGGGCTTGATAAAAATCACTTGTGCCTGGGCACCGTAGATGCGCTTCATGGCATCTGCCCCTTGCACATCGAGGTCAAAGAGCATCGCCATGCCGTCGCGTAGGCCCTGGTCCACGAAGCCCTTGGATGTTCCGTAGTAGTTCGAATGGACCCGGGCCCACTCGATGAAATCATTTTCTGCGATCAAGGCTTCAAACTTTTCCTTGGTGATGTAATGGTAGTCAACGCCCTCCCGTTCACCTGGGCGCATCGGACGAGTGGTACACGAGACTGACCACTTAAGGCGCGGAAACTCTTGTTTGAGTTTTTCGAGGAGCGTGCTTTTTCCCGTGCCGGACGGGGCACAGATTACAACCATCTGAGTATTTTTCTGTGAAGACTGGGTCATTCTAAATTTAAAGCCTGTTCACGGATTTTCTCTAATTGTACCTTCATTTCTACAACGTTTTGAGAAATTTCCATGTGGGCAGATTTAGACCCCATCGTATTGGTTTCACGGCCCAGCTCCTGGAGGAGGAAATCGATCTGGCGCCCGATTTCACCACTGCCAGAAAGTACTTCACGCAGTTTCGCGACGTGGATCTTAGCCCGATTAATTTCCTCATCTATTTCGAGTTTCTCGAGATAGAAGATCACCTCTTGCATGAGTCGCCCTTGGTCGACTTGAAAATCCTTCATCTTCTCCGTGAGCTTTGCCGTCAGCTTATCTTTCATGATGTCGGGATAGAGGTTTTTCAGTTCCTCATTCCTCACCAATAGTCGCTCGTAGACGGCAAGATGCTCGAGGAGCTTTTCTACCAGCGAGTGGCCTTCGTTTTGGCGAGACACTGCGAGCTGCTTCATCGCTTGCTGGAAAGCTTCAGTCACAGGACCTGCGAGTTCCTGGCTTTTATCTGAATCCTCTTCTTTCAGGAAATCAGCTCTTAAAAAATCAACCGGTGAAGCAGTCAAAGGAATCTTTCCATCGAGGGCTTTGGTGACCAGATCGACCCACTGACGGACTTTCGCCTCATCGAGGTTCGACTCTGACTGAGCCTCTTGTTTTTTTTGATAACTGACACTCACATCGAAAGTGCCGCGTTTGAATTGAGCTTCCAGTTGGCGGCGAAGGTCAAACTCCATGGATGAGAGAGTACTACCCATCTTGAAGCGAAAATCCTTGAAGCGATTATTGACGGTTTTTATTTCAACAACAACGTTCCATTTTTTATTAGCAGACTCACCCTTACCGAAACCTGTCATTGAATAAACTGACATCGCTATTCCTTCAAACCTTGAATGGTTGTATTGCCCATCTGGCGAAACTTATTGAAACGAGCATCGAGTAACTTCTCAACCGGGAGTTTTTTTAATTTTTCAAACTCCCGGGTGACGGCGGTCTTAACCATTTCGATCGCCGTTTCAGGATAGCGGTGCGCTCCTCCGATCGGCTCACCAATCATGTCATCAATCACCTTGAGCTCCATCGCTTTCAGAGGCGAAAGCTGAAGCGCATTGGCAGCCGTCTCCGCCATCTTAGAATCACTCCAGAGGATCGAGGCACAAGACTCGGGAGAAATCACCGAGTACACACTGTACTCCATCATGAGCACTTTATCGGCGATCGCGATACCAAGAGCACCACCGGAACCACCCTCACCGATCACCACCGTGATAATCGGAACCTTGATGCCGAACATCTTCTCTAAGTTTTCAGCGATCGCAAGCGCCTGGCCACGCTCTTCGGCACCGATTCCAGGATAAGCTCCGGGAGTATCGACGAAGGTCAACACAGGAACGTTAAATTGCGAGGCGAGCTCCATCAGACGAAGGGCCTTGCGGTATCCCTCTGGCTGAGCCATCCCGAAGTTGTGGCGGATTTTCTCTTGGGTCTTGCGGCCTTTCTCGATTCCACAGATGGCCACTCGCTGACCCTCGAGGTAACCAAACCCGCAGATCATACTGGCATCATCCGAGAACCTACGATCACCGTGGATTTCATGAAAATCACTGATCATGCCTTGGATATAATCAATGGCATGAGGACGGCTTGGGTGACGGGAGAGGAGTGTTCGTTCCCAGGGAGATAAATTTTTGTAGATCTCAGAGATGAGCTTATCGACTTTCGCCTGAAGTGCTTTGATCTCTGGTGTGAGATCGATGTTTTGATTAGAGGATTTGAGGTCACGAATCTGGTTTTCTAACTCGAACACAGGACGTTCGAACTCGAGAGTGTATTCCATGCAAAGAATCCTTGGTAGTTTAGTGCTGCCTACCCTACCAAGTTTTGTCTCAAATGCCTATTCAGAGGCGCTTGTCCAACCCCCCACGCGACCTGACTCGAAGTAAATATACTTCGCTGCACCATTGGCATTGTAGACCCATCTTTCATTCTCAAGTTGTGGATTTCCTGCAAAATCTACTCTGATCGGCTCCCCCCAACTCGCCTGGACATCGCTTTTGGACATTCCTAAATTAAGAATACCTTGAGAGGCGATTGAACGAGACACCAGAGGGGATGTGTCGGCACTGATACCTCTGGCGCTGAGATATTCCTCGCGCTCCACGCGACCACGTAGGCCCAAAAAATAGATTCTTTCAGAGGTCGTCGCAAGGTGTGGCTTGATCTGTTCGTAATGCTTAAGCGCTCCTTCACTTTGCGCGCTTTCTAGCTTGCGAAGATGGTTATCAAGTACGCGCTGTTCTCGCTCGCTTTTGAGCTGAGTCTCATCTGCCGGGGTTCTGGCACGCCAAACTTCATCCGTTCTCCAAGATATACCCTCATCCCCGGGGATGACGTTGAAGTCCTTACGAGGTTCAAAAAATGTACTGTCGTCATGCTCCATCTCCGCTAGGTGAGAGCGCTCGGGAACAAAAGCACATGAAGTGATCAGGGTTAGAGACAAAATGATTAGGGCCGTTTTCATAGGACATCCTCCAAGATTCATTTCGGATAGATAGGGAGGCTGAATAACCCCCAGCCCCCAGGGGGGGAAGATTATTCCTGAGCAACCCAGTCGGGCTCATTCGAGTTATTTAATAAATGCCCAAATCTGTCGATAAGCCTAACGATGCTGAACTTAATCGACAAAATTGAAACGATCGTGAATAAAGGCCTCTTGTGGCTGATGGCACAGTTGAGTAAGGCCTGGAAGAAATATTGCCCGCAAAAAATTCAGCAATTTATTCAGCGATGCCACGATCTGATTTACGGGACGATTCCTGCTTTCTTTAAAAAGCAATTACAACACGCGAAAAGTGCCCCCAAAGAAATTCTCAGCATCGACTTTAAGGGCATCTTCAGTTCAGCCCTTTCGGAAGGTTTTAAAGCCTTTCATGAAATTAGAAAGAAATCTCCTCTGAAAGCTTTCTGGGCAGTACTGACTGTGCCTGTGATCTTTATTGTACAGTGGACCAAATCCCTACACCCTATTCACGGTTTTATTCTCGGAAGCTTTACCATTGGCTCCATCTTCTCTGCTGTTGTCATTGGTAAAACATCCTACCAACTCTTCCAAGACGAGTTTGGAGGACGGGAGCCAGCCGCTGTTGACGCCGCCTATATCCGCCCTGACTACTACAAAAAAGAAACACGCACGACTTCTCTTTCAAGTGTGAAAATCCCAGCGATCATCGAAGGCATCAACGGACTGCGTTCAGTGCAAATTGATGTAAGTTTCCTTGCTTCTAACCGTGAAACGAAAAAGATTCTCGACACGAGTGAATTCCAACTGAGAGATCACTTCATTGAGAACCTCGAACCCGTGCTCCCCGCCTTCGCACTCACAGACGAGGGTCGAGCCATGCTCAAGGAAAAGCTTGAGATAGAGGTGAATCAGTATCTCAAAGACCAAGAAGCTCCAGGCTTTATTGAAGAAACCCACATCATCCACATTTTGGCACACTAGACATCCACGTTTTGAGCGTTTTGACATTGATCTGTAATCCCTTGGCAGCAAGATCTTGGCGACCATGGAAGAGATCGAGCGCATGCTTGATGTACTCCCGCTTCATTTCCTCTAAGGGACGAACACTCCGCTGGAAATCTAATCCCAGCAGATCACTCGACATGACCATGAGCCGATCATCCATTTCGTCAAAATCAAGTTTGTGAGTTTTAGAACGAATCCGTTTGTTGTCTAAGTGCCCTCGAAGCTGTCGCAAGTTCCCTGGCCAGGGTAGAGTCTGGTAAAAATCCGTCAGGCGTTTTGAAAAACTCAACTGATGCTCAATTCCGTAAATCTGACAGTGACGCAAAATTGATGACGGGTCATCCCTCAAGGACTTCAACTGACAGGTGATCCCTTGAGAAAGTCGAAAATAAAAATCTCGCCTTATTTTTTCATTTTTCACCAGGGCCTCTAGCTTCTGTCCAGAGGCGAAAATGATGCGAGCATCGGTCTCTTCGTCACCGCGGGCACCGACTGGTCGAAAGCGCCCCGAATCTAAAAACAGGAGCAGTTTGAGCTGGAGTGAATGCGAAAGCGAGTCGATCTCATCAAGAAAGATAGTACCTCCACGCGCCTGCGCGAATGCTCCCCGATGATTCTGAACTGCGCCCGTGAAAGCACCTTTCATGTGACCGAAAAGTTCTGACTCAATCAGAGACTCATTCATCGCCGAAAGATTAAGTCCCACGAACTCGCCGGCCCGCATCGATCCCTTGTGAATCTCACGCGCGAGATGACTTTTTCCTGACCCCGTTTCCCCTTGGATCAAAACGGGAAGCCGTGATCTTAGGAGTGCCTCATTCTCCAGCTCCTGAGGCCAGTGATTGTGGGTCATTTTTTTTAGTGAGAAATTTGTATGAAACTCTAGTCTGCCCGAGAAGCTATCCTGAGAAAGCACATCGAAGGATTCTACCAGGGCTTCTCTAGAGAACTGCCCGTTGAGCTTAAAAAATGAATCATCCACTGAGCGGAGAATAAAGCGCTGGCTCCCAGAAAATTCCCGCAGCTCAAGCTTCCAACGAAACGAGCGCGAACGTGCGCCTGGCACAGTGATGGAGGGGCAATCACCACTGGCGACATCTCCCTCGGGCAGTATTTCCCAGCTCGTTCGATTGAGCTGGATGCTTTTTTTGTTTTTATGAGGCGTGATGATTTGGCATAGGTCCCCTAACTTGAGTCCAACTGCTTGAGTTTGTGTCATGCTGTCTCCTTGGATTGGGTGACCTTTAAACATGACTCATCTTTTTTTTGAATAAGAGGTTCATTCGGAGTAAAAGATTTGTCATAATTGAATCGAAAGAAGGCTTTATGACAATCTTGCGTGGTCAAACAAAATTTCTAATGGGGATCGATCAAGTTGATCAACTCTCCGATTGGTTAGCCAAGCACCCCAATGCTTTGGGCGTCGCCTTCGTGGGCCGCTCCAACGTCGGTAAGTCTTCGATCATCAATACACTTTTTGGGAACTCCGTCGCCCGCGTTTCAAAAACGCCGGGTCGCACTCGCCAGGTGAATATCTTCAGTTTTCTGTGGCAGGCGAAGGGAGACCCCGAGCCTCGTAAATTCTATCTCTTTGACGTTCCCGGTTACGGCCACGCGGAAGTCTCCAAAGAAATGGCCGTTAACTGGCAAAATCTGCTCGACACTTTTTTCAATATGATTTCTGGCAAGGTTCTCTTGATGAGCATGCAAGATGCCAGGCACCCGTTGCAAGAGGCCGATGTCGTTTTTCAAGATTACATTAGCCAGTTTCCGCTCGAGACGTATCTGATCTTCAACAAGATTGATAAACTGAAAACGCAAAGTGAGCGGGCCCAATTAGAAAAGCTAAAGCCGGATATTTTTAAGGCTAATAAATGGGTCAGACAGATATTTTTTGTGTCTGCTGAGAAGTCCCAGGGGATCACACCGCTCACAGAGTCGATGATGACTTTCCTGTTAAAGGTTTGAGTCTTCTTTCTTGAGGCTCGTTACTTGACCTTCCATGTCTCCTAAGATCTGCTCAAGTTCCCGAATCCGAACGATGAGATTATCAACGCGCGCTGAGGGCGAGGCTATCTCGCTCGTCTCAATCATTTTCACCACGATCTTGCCAATTTCTTCATAAGTCTCATGGAGTTCGCTCGAGGCTTTCGAGGCGTGAATCATCTTCATGCCGATCGCAGTTGTGCGACGTAACTCAGTCTCACAAGCCTGAAGAACGCCTAGTGCTTTTTTTCGCCATGTCTCATTGTTTGGATCACTCATAAACGGTATTATGCCTTAATTGGAAGATTCTTCAAGATTTGAGAAAACTTATGCAACTTAGTCAGATTCTCTCTCATATAAACCCACTATCTCATGAAGATGATCAAAAGATCACAGAAATTTTCCAAGGCTTAAAGGTTAAGTACACCCAGTACAAAGATCCATGGGGCTTTGATTTGGAATTGTGCGAG
>JAJTIF010000186.1 GCA_021299675.1 Pseudomonadota bacterium
CGCCACCGACCAAATGTCCGGAGCGCCATCGAAGCCGAATGAGGCGCAAACGAGAGAATTGAACTTCAAGTGGCTCGAGTAAAGGTGCCAGCCTCTTTTTAGTTAACTATCTGTTATCTTTGAGATGTAAAAGTGAAGTTGTTTCGGTTTTGAAAGTTTGTTAGTGTCTAAAAAGATGAAGAGGTGAGGATGTGTTGTCGCACATCCTCTAAATCTCTCTCAAAGCGCTCTAAGTATGACAGCAAGCTGCATGATTAAAGCGATAAGAATAAGAACCCTCAACATCTCCTCCATGATATTCCTTCGTTAAAAGGCGCCCTTCATTGGGCGTCACAGAGGAACACCTGCTTATAGTGAAAAACGGAATGAGAGTCGCTCAGATTGATCGACGAGAGAGATGATTGTTCATTTTTGAAATGGAGCTTAAGCCGCTTGCTGGTAGTCCTCGAACTCTTCGTCTTCTGTCGCAAGTTGATCAACGAGGTTGATCGATTCGATGACCTCAGTTTGAAGAATAAAGATGTAGTAACTGTACTCTTTTGAGACTGTTTCACTCCCTGCAAACTCATCCACCCAAGAATTCAAAAGCGGTATCCCCATCAACACGGGAGAAACCATCAGGGCGAGGGTATAGAGCCAGACTCCCTTATGATCAGAAAATTGCACGTGGTGCTTGAAGAGTTTCTGACCCAAGGTTTTTGAATGAAAATTGAGTGAGGTGTAGTGGAGCGTGAAGAAGAAGAGCGGGGTGAGGATCACTTCAAGACCGCGGGTTTTAAGCGCCACGAACTCCAGGGCCTGCGAGGGCAGGACACCTAGTCCCAGAGAGTTCATGAATGTCATCCACGAGCCCACACACAATTTTGTGATGATCAAAGCGAGCACCCAATCCAACAGCCACCCACACCATAACGCCCAGGGATTATTCTTCTCGGGCGTTGGCTTAAGGCTCGCATCCAATAGGTCCCAGGTGCTGAGGTTTTGGTGCAAGAATGTGTGAAGCTTAGGGTGCATGAAGACTCCTCTCTGAAGCTCTTATCGACAGTTTCAGAGAGGAATTGAGTAGTTGAGTAAACTTAGTGGTTAAGCGTTTGGCTCTTTAAATCATTCAGCATCTGCAGGGCCTGCAGAGGTGTGATATTCATCACATCCAGATCCTTTAAACGCTTCTCCAGTTCTTTCAGGTGTGGCGGTGTTGCCTCCACTTGGGTGACGGAGAAAAGCGAGAGTTGATCCGGGTCAACCAGCTCAGTGACAGACTGCTTGTGGTGATTCTTTTCAAGATTGCCTAAGATGCTGCGTGCCCGTTTGAGGACTTCCTTGGGAAGACCCGCAAGCTCTGCCACGTGGATCCCAAAGCTCTGTGTGGCTCCCTGCTCGATCAGTTCATACATGAACTGGACTTTTCCTTTGTGTTGCTCGGTTCTCACGGTGAGATTGATAGCGTTGTCGAGCTTATCCGCAAGCTCGATGAGCTCGTGATAGTGAGTTGCAAAGAGGGTCAGACTCTGGAGTTTTGAGGTGAACCACTCCACCAATGACCAAGCGATCGAGAGGCCATCGTAGGTTGAAGTTCCACGCCCAATCTCATCCAGGATGATCAAGCTGTCGCTGGTGGCGTGACGAAGGATCTCCGCTGTCTCACTCATCTCCACCATGAAGGTCGACTGGCCGCGGATGATGTCATCACTCGCACCTAAACGCGAGAAGAGATAGTCTCGCACACCCAGAGTGGCTTGAGCGGCAGGCACCCAAGCGCCTAACTGTGCCAGGTACTGGATGATCGCCACTTCTCTCATCACCGTGGTCTTGCCGGCCATGTTGGGGCCGGTGATCAGGGCAAAGGGCTTGGCGGGCGTGAGGCGCAGGTTGTGAGTCACGAAGCGGTCTTTAATGTTGGCGCGGATCAGCGGGTGCCAGGCACCTTTGATCTCGATAATTTTTTCTGTCGAGATCGAGGGGCGCACGAAACCCTCTTGCAGTGACACCCAAGCCAAGGATTGAAACACATCCATTTGAGCGATGCGCTTTGAGACATCCAAAATGAGGCCCGCCATGCGCATGATCTTATTTTGAAGTGTTTCAAAGATCTCTTTCTCCAAACGAGTTAAGCGTTCGTGAGCTGAGGTGACATCTACTTCCAACTTCGAGAGTTCTTCAGTGGTGTAGCGCTCACCATTGGTCAGGGTCTGTTTGCGCTGAAAGGATTTAGGGACCTTGGATAAGTGAGAGTTTGAGACTTCGATGAAAAAACCAGCGAGGTTGTTGGATTTCACCTTGAGATTGGTAATGCCCGTCTTCTCACGGTAGCTTTGCTCGAGACTCAGGAGTTCGGCTCCGGCGGAGTCAGAAAGCTTCGCCAGGCGGTCACGCTCTTTACTGACACCTTTGCGGATCAGGTTGCCTTTCTCGACGTGGGCACCCATCTCGTCGCTGATAGTGTCTTTGATTTCCGTGGCGATTTCTTGCAGCTGCTTTTGGTGATCAGGGCCCAGCAGAGGGAAAAATTTCTTGATCGGCTTCGACTCAATACTTCGCTCGAGAAGCGCATAAACTTCAATGGTGTTCGCCAGATTCAACAGGTCCCCGGCATGGGCTTTGCGGGTGGTGATCTTAGCGAGGATGCGATCGATGTCGCGCACGCGAGTGAGCTCTTCGCGCCAAAGTTTTAAGGTCTCTTGATTGTCCATGAGAGACTGCAAAATCTCTTGGCGCTTTAAGATAGCTTCGAGCTCCTTCAGAGGAGACTGGAAGAACACTTTTAGGTGGCGTGCGCCCATGGATGATTTCGTGCGATCCATGAAACCAATCAGAGACTGGGCCCAGGTGTTCTGTTCCCGCGGGAAAATCTCGAGCCCGCGCAGTGTCGCCCAGGTGACTTTCATGGTGTCTTTGGCATGAATCAGCCTGAAGGGACGGATATGCTGGATCTTCTCCATGGCTTGCGTGGAGCACACGTACCAGCTCACTGCCGAAAGAGGTGAGAGAATCTCAGGGCGCGTTTGGATGATGCCGTCACGTTTGTAACTGGGAATTAATTTCTCAAGGTAGAGTTGCGCGTGCTTCTCTTCGAACCATTCAGTCGACAGATGCGTGTGAAGGATATTGAGCTCAGTTAGGACGTTTTCAATCTGCGGCTCGTGGTCCCATTGCCCGAGGCTTGAGAGAAACTCTTTGGGGCGATAGATCTGAATTTTCTCCACCAACTCTTGAGTGGTTTGCAGCTCGAGACCAAAGAAGTCTCCCGTAGTGAAATCCAAGAGCGTTAACAACACACCAGTGGCATCTTGGAAGCTGGCGGCGATGTAATTATTTTCTCGCTCCCCTGAGCGATCCAGATCATAGGGGACTGCAGGAGACACAATCTGTGTGACTCCACGTTTGACCAGACCTTTCACTTCTTTGGGGTTTTCGAGCTGTTCACAGATGATGACCTTATGACCCATCTGCGTGAGGCGATCGAGGTAGGTGGCGGCTGCGTGGTGCGGGATCCCCGCCATGGGAATTGGAGTGTCGCCGAGCTTTCCACGAACAGTCAGCGAGATATTGAGAAGTCTGGCGACGTTACGAGCGTCTTCAAAGAACATCTCGTAGAAATCCCCCATGCGAAAAAAAAGGATATTATCAGGGTATTGTGTTTTGACGGCCCAGTACTGCTCCATCATAGGAGTGAGCTTGAGGCCTTCTTCAACGAGCTGCTTTAAAGTCTTATTTTCCATCTCCCTATCGTGCCCATTCCGAGCAAAACAGTCATCTGAAAAACTCCCTCATGCGCGCCGCGCAGTGATATACTAAAAACTATGCTTTTAAGACCCCTCAAATCAACAATAATTATTTCCTTTTTTCTCTTTCTTAATGCTCTGATTGGTTACGGCGTTTTTCATTACCGTGGCAGTGGTGGCTGGGGGAGTGAATCAAAGGCGATTCTATCTCAGGTGCCCTCAGAGATGACTCAGTTGAGTTATTATTTTGTCAAAGACACCAATCCCACGCTCTCCCTGAGTGCCACCTCCATGCGAAGCCTCGGCAATGAGATCGTCAGCTTCAACGCTCCTCGGGGAACATACACCATCGACAAAAAAAAACCTGCCCTGACATACACGGCACTCAACGCTGAATACATCAAATCCCAAGATCAACTGACTTTGCAGAAAGAAGTTGAGATCACGCACATGAACTCGGTCTACCAAGGCGATGAGATGAATTACCGGATCAGCCGTGATTTTTTGACGGGCTCTGGGAATATTAAAATCCAGCACCTCATGGCCAAGACCGGACAAAGGATTTTCCTCACCTCCGAGCGTCTTGAGGCCCAACCCAGGAGCGAGCGCATGAAGCTTATGGGGGCCGTGGATGCGCAAGTGAAGCCGCGCTTTAACTACCTAGAGACTCTTTTCTTGAAGGCTGGAACCCTCGAGCTCATGGGCCAGGAGTCCTTGATAGAACTTCGGCAAGACGCTGAAATCAAGCGGGGCGAGATGAAGATATCTGCCCGAAATGGCGATATTTTCCTCGAGCAAGAGAATAAAAAGCTCAAGTATTTCGTCATGAATGACGATGTGAAGATGACGGAAAAGATGCTGGACCAGCAAGGCCGCCCCCTTGCCCGGGAAGCCTTTGCGGAACGCCTCGAAGGATTTGGACAGGATAAAATCGTGCTCTCCGGAGCACCTCGGGTCGTGCAAGGCAATGACGTGATCAAAGGCTACATGATCACACTGAGAGAGAAGATGGAGTTTATCGAAGTCGAAGATGCTCTCTCGGATGTTCAAGTCAAGAAAGACGAGAACAAAAAAAAATCAAAGGAGTGATCAAGTGGAAGTGATGACTGCAAGAGGTCTAAAGAAGACCTATAACGGGAGAACCGTGGTGAATAATGTCGGACTCGATGTGAGGCAAGGCGAAGTGGTAGGACTCTTGGGTCCTAACGGCGCTGGCAAAACCACATCGTTCTACATGATTGTGGGTCTCGTGAAGGCAGACCAAGGCGACATCCGCTTAGGGGAAGAAGACCTCACACTCTCTCCCTTGCACGAGCGGGCACGCAAAGGCATTGGCTATCTTCCGCAGGAAGCGAGTATCTTCCGTGAACTTTCCGTGGAAGAGAATATTCTGTCGGTGCTTGAAATCAGAGATCTCTCGAAGCAGGAGAGGTTGAATACTCTGGATGGATTGATCAAAGATTTTGGTCTCGATCACATCCGCAAATCCAAAGGGCGCGAGCTCTCTGGAGGAGAACGTAGAAGAGTCGAGATCGCCCGTGCTCTGGCACTGGCGCCGAAATTTGTTTTGCTCGATGAACCTTTCGCAGGAGTTGACCCTCTTGCCGTATCGGACATTCAAGGCATCATCCGCCAGCTCAAAGAGCGCGGTATTGGTGTGCTCATCACAGACCACCAAGTGCGAGAAACACTTGGGATTGTCGATCGCGCCTATATCATGAGCCGCGGAGAGTTGCTGGTGAGTGGCACACCCGAAGAAATTATTAATAACGAGACAGCTCGTAAGTTTTATTTAGGCGAAGAATTTAAGATGTAGGAGCCTTTATGGCAGCAAACAAAATGACGATGAAACTTGGTCAACAGCAGAGCTTGGTGATGTCACCACAGCTCCAGCAGGCGATCAAGCTCCTCACACTTACTCACCTCGAGATGACCAATCTGATCGCCCAAGAGATGGTCGATAATCCGATGCTCGAAGAGTTCGACAGTGAGCAGTCAGCAGAGGTGGCAGAGCCTACGAAAGAAGAAATTGAAAACAAAGAAGCCACAGCAGAAGATTTTAAGGGCAAAGAGTTGATCGAAGGCACACGAGAAGACTTCGACTGGGACTCCTACGCCGATTCATTCAATTCAACTTCATCCACTGCACCAAACATGCGCGAGAGCATGTCTCCTGATGACATGCCCTCCTATGAGGATATGGTCTCTAAAGGCCAGTCACTGCACGAGCACCTCGAGTGGCAGCTTCGGATGGAGAGCCTGCCTGAGGCGAAGTTTAACTTTGCCATGAGCCTCATTCACGACATTGATGACGACGGCTACCTGACGACTCCTGCGGAAGAATTGATCGCGCGATCAAGCCTCGATCGTGACGAAGCAGAAAACGTGATCGCGATGGTGCAAAGTTTTGATCCAGTCGGCTGCGCCAGCGCGAGTATCGAAGAGTGTCTCCTCGCTCAAGCGCGAGCCCTCGAAGAGCGCTACCCATTAGCTGAGAGAATCATCGCTGATCACTTGGTCGATCTGCAGAATAAAGATTATCAAAAAATTGCCAAATCCATCGGAATCACCAAAGACAAGGTCAAGGACGCAGAGCTTGTGATCATGGGCTTGCATCCCAAACCAGGTCGCCTGGTGTCTCCAGAAGAGACACAGTATGTGGTGCCAGATATCTTCATCGAACAAGTCGGTGGAGAGTATGTGGTGCAAGTCAACGATGAGGGAGTCCCACGGTTGCGTGTCTCAAACCTCTACCGTGATCTCTTGAAAACGAAAGCCGGTGGATTGGAGGCGCAAGATTTTGTGCAAGATAAACTGCGCTCTGCCCTTTGGTTGATTAAGAGTATTGAACAGCGCCAAAAGACCATCACGAAAGTGGCGATCGCGATCGTGAAGTCTCAACAGGATTTCTTTAAAAGAGGACCAGAGTACTTGCGTCCAATGATTCTGAAAGACATCGCCAACGAGATCGGAATGCACGAGAGTACTGTCTCGCGAGTGACGACAAATAAATACATGCACACGCCGATTGGTACCTTTGAGTTTAAATATTTTTTCAACGCTGGAATCGGCGGAAAGAACGGTGGTATCGACATCGCCGGTGAGACCTTAAAGCTTAAAATTAAAGAGCTTATCACCAATGAAGACTCGAAGCGTCCACTTTCGGATCAGAAAATTTCCGAACTCCTGAGTACTAAAGATATTATTGTTGCCCGTCGAACAGTCGCTAAGTATCGCGAGATGATGAATATTGCTACTTCATCAAAACGAAAAAACTAGAGGAAGGATATGAAGGTAAAAATTAGCTTTAAGCAACTCGAACATACAGAAGCTCTAGATGAAATGATCCATAAGAAATCGCAAAAGTTAGAAAAGTTCTTCGAAGGAAATTTTGACGTTCAATGGGTGTGCTGGTGCGACGAGAAGCAAGCGCACTGGGCTGAGGTGAAAGTGCACGGGCATTCGTTTGATTTTTACGCGAAAGCGAGCACGGATTCACTCTATAAAAGTTTGGACCAAGTGATTGAGAAAGTAGAAAAGCAAATGGCCAAACAGAAAACTAAGCTACGGAATAAAGTTCATAAAAACTCTTCCATCAAGTACCAAGAGGCTGGCTAGAAGAGTTCGAAAATGGGAAAACCGACAGAGAACCCCCAGAGTTCTGCTTGGGTGTTCTCTGTGCCCCATTTTATGTAGTTCACTTCCACAAAGGTACTCGTTCCGAATCTAAGCCAATTATTCTGATAAGTGTGCGCCTGTGAGAGATCAAAAAAGAGTCCCACCGTCATGCGATAGTTTTTCAACCCAAATGGATGCTGCCAGACAATCTCTCCTCCTTGGGGAAAAATCGCTTCGTTAAAGTTATCACCCTGCGGTGTCTTGTATGTCAGGATCTGTGCACCAATCAGCGTGGTGAAGGAAAACCGGTTATCAAAGAACTTCGATATCTCTGTCGCATAGTAGAGACCGGCGTTGTTAAATGTGGCGTTTTGTCGGGTGTAGGCATCAAAGGCCCTGAGGCTCACGCCTTCTGAGAGATATAAGTTCGAGTACAGAAAATAGGAGCCTGTCCAGCGGTCTTCTGTGGCTTTATTTTCCATTGTTTTAAACTGGTGGGGCCCCAGTCCAAAGCCCACACGAAGTCGTTTCACTCGCTTAGGGAGCTTGCTCTTGATCGTTACCTTTCTTTTTTCCTTCTTGCTATTGATCACCTCAAACTCTACCGGCTGAGAGTTGGTGATAGAAGCATAGTAGGGAGACGGAGAGTTATCTTCTAAGCGATAAGAGGCTGCACTCCAGAGAATCTCGAGATGCGGCACCTCGGCGCCGACCTTTCCGGAGCGATGGAATTGGCAGCCGACGGAGAGGTAGTCATCATCAAGCCCCGAGACTTCCACGCTCCAGGGAGCACACGAGTAATCGATGAGCTGCGTGTTGGTGGTCTGCTTAGATTTCTCCGCTGAGAGCGTAATGACCTCAAAGACCTCGCTTCCTTTGAGGATGGTGATCGGTTCTGCACGAAAAAGTGAGACCCACAAGTCGAGGGATGCCTTTCCTTGGTAAGACTGCAGCAAGAACACTTTATTGAGATACTTCACATGAAACGATGAAGCCGTGAATGGAATTTGAATCCGCAGTTTGGCCCTAGGCATAAGGAGGACTTCGTTGAGTCGTATCCACTGGACTGAATCCTTAACCCACTGGAGCTTGATGTGAGAGCGATTTTCTTTCTTGAGGATGAAATCCTGTAAGGCTATAGGGAGTCTCTGCTCGGCGAGCCGCAGCCCCCCGAGGCTCAGGTCATGAACGCTTCGCTCCTGAGAGAAGGCATAAAAATTGAGGAGAAGCAGTAGGAGTAAATTCATCCTTTGATTTTATCCGATCTCAAGAAATTTGCTATGACTGGATTAATTGTTTGCCATTCTTGAAGGTTGAGCTATCTTAAAGCAAAGGCAACAGGTGAAGTCCGGTGAAACTCTTTGAGTCATTCCGGCGCTGTCCCGCAACGGTAAAGTCCGATCCCTCTGGCTTATTTCTCCCGAGGAGGACCTGTGAAAAGCCTGATGAGTTTGTTCGCCTTTATCTTGGTTATTCCTTGGTGCTATTCTCAAGAACGGCTGCGGCCCATAGAAATTTCTGATTTCTCTTCATCTCTGATGGATTTCGTCAATTCACCCGTCTGGCAAGCCTCGGCTCAAGATCTCGCAGTGACTCCACTCGTGCAGGATGTCCTGAGTCGCGCCCCAGGAGTCGTGTTCACGCAAAATGGCGGCCCTGGTTCACGGGGAGCTGTTTTTCTTCGGGGTAGCGAATCGCGCCA
>JAJTIF010000054.1 GCA_021299675.1 Pseudomonadota bacterium
AAACGGGCGGAGCCTTCCAGAGGAATCTACTTTTCTTGGTGCTGATCTTAGTGAATGTAGCAAGTGGGATCGGGCTGAACTATTTTGGCTTTCCGGCCCAAATGCAACCGCCACATCTCTTTGTGGCGGTGCTAGCGATGGGTGTTCTGTTTGAGCAGTACTTGAATCAGAAAGGGAGCTTGATCAGTTAGCAGCGACTTTAGGCAGCTTCACTTGCAAATCAACCACGGACCAGGTTTTCACGACTCCGTCTTTGCCTTTGTGGTGAACGGCGCACAGCTTAGAGAGAGATTGGAAGGCTTTGCTGAGACCGAACTCGATCATGTCAATGCTGCCAACAAAAACCAGTGCTGTATCAGATTCAGTGACTTTGAAAGGCACAACTTTGGAAAGCTTACCAATGGAGATCTGCACCTGGGCAACCTGAGAAGCAAGGTCAAAAGCAGTGACTTTCACATTAATATTTTGTGCGCCCCATTTCTTGAAGAGGCCATTGGTGATGTTGGTATTTCTGGCTGGTTTTCCGGCTTCAATTGAGTAGGAATCAATCACCGCTGTGGTGTTAGGGATGACATCTTTGGCAGCTCCGGATTTCGAATAGCTCCAATTAATCGTTTTAAATGTTCCACTCACTGCTTCTTTTTCAGTGAACTTGTAGCCAGTAAAAGTCAGCTCTGGAGTTCCGTAATTTTGAGAAAAAGCTGCAGCACTCCAAAAAAGAACCAATAAACTCATTAATTTCATAGAAACTCTCCTTGTTTGTGGCTAATTTACCTCAATATAAGGCCACTTCACATCATCTAACTTGATAATTATCGACATTTGAACTAAACATATTCGACACACTTTTATTACTTTTTGGAGGACTCCATGGGTCAAGGCCGCAAGAAATCGACACTTAAAATGAGTAGACGCAAAGCTCAAACTGCACTGAAAACTAAGATCAAGAAAAAGATCGAAGCTGGTAAGGCCAAAAGAAAGTAATCAGAATTTCAATTTTGTTAAATAGGGCCCGAGACTTAATTCAGTGGGCCCTATTTTTTTGACCAAAAGCTTCGCCCACTCGTCCCAGCTTTCGCACTTTAAAAACACCACCTTCTCGAGCTCTGATTTAACCAACAAACTGAGTCCATAACTCAAGAGTAGACACTCGTCCTGCCCCAACATATCGACAAAAACTTTCTTCTGTTCCCGCTCAATTTTTTGTTGGTCCACCCAAAACTCCAAAGCCTCACGGATTAATTCCCTATGAGCATGAGAAGCCTGAGTGACGGCCCTTAATAGAGCGATCTCCTCAACATCGGCGGCGAGGTATTCATCTTCCTCATACACTTTTAAGACCTTCACGCGGAAATCTCCAGAAATGACAATGTCACTGCGGCCATCCTCATGCTGATGGATAAGTCTAGGGACACCAGCAAAAACTTGTGCCCCCACGAAGGGTTGAAGCGAGGGGGGCAGCACAGCAATGGGAACCTTCTTAGTCAGGGAAGCTTCCAGCATTTTTCTATAGCGGCTCTCGAAGATATGATAAGGTAAAGGGAGATGACTGAGAGTCATAGAACTTGTGAGCGGGAAGATATATATCTTTTTAATCATGCCTCAAAGGTATGGCAAAATAAATGAGTGAGCTAGCACCAAACATTAAACAAAAGATCTTGGCAGAGATTTTGTCAAGGAGTTGGTCCTTTGTGCTGCCGCAGCTCCCACTGGTCATGCTCTTTTTTCTTTTTTCGCCCTGGCTTTTTGCCGATAACACATTCTTTCAGCTGGGCATCTTGTCCATATGTTTGGCGACCGTAGTCTACTCGGTGCCTCTCTTCTTCGATCAAACACAGTTCGTGCGCCGACACCAGGAACTTTTAATTACTGCAGGTACAGCTCTCATCGGCATCGGTTGGGGAACCACTCTAACCGCCTGCTACTTCGCCGAAGGCATGCTTTCGCAAACCACACTACTGGCGATAATCATGACATGCATCATGCACGCAGGAACTTTTGTGCTCTTCCACATACATCCCACTTTGCTCTACTACTATATAGTTCCTGCGGCATTCATCCCTATGATTGGTTCGCTCTTTCTTATGAGTAGCTTAGAAGAGTACTCGCTCTTTTTGATGGTCATCATTTACAATATTTTCATCACTTTCACTGCTCCCATGGTACGCAAACGTTATATTCAGTCTTTACAAAATGAAAGACAACTCATCGACGAGCGAGACAAAGTCTCGGGCTTGATGAATGCCTTCCCAGGCATCGTGAGCTTAGTAGACAATACCCTCACCTACCGGATGATGAACTCTTTCGGACACAGCTTGTTTAAGAACATCAATATCATTGATCGTCCCGTGGGTTTCATGAACACGGATAATGACTTTGGAAAAATCGTCAAAGATTTTCATGAGTCCGACAAGATGAGCCAGAGTGTGGAGATTGAGCTCACCACTCCTAATGGGAAGAACTGGAGCTTGATCAACATGACCCGGCTAACCCAGCCTCAAGGCTGGATGGTGATTGCGACGATCTTTATCGATGACCTCGTCAAAGCAAGACGAGACCTGGCGATTGAGCGATCAAAAGCCGACGCCACTGCGAGACTGGCCAGTCTGGGACAAATGGCCCAGGGTGTGGCCCATGAAATCAACAACCCCCTCTCGGTGGTGATGTTTTCTGCCGAAGAACTTAATCAGCGAGCGAAGACTGGGGACATTGATCCTGAGCTCTTTGAAAACTTCACCGGTAAGATTGTCAAAATGTCCAACCGCATGGCCAAGATCATCAAGGGCCTGCGCTATTTTTCCAGAGACGCTGAAAATGATCCCATCAAGCCCACTGCCCTCGAGCAGATCATCGAACAAGCAGTTGATCTCCA
>JAJTIF010000408.1 GCA_021299675.1 Pseudomonadota bacterium
AGCGAAGCCCTTCAAGAGCGGAGCGAGTGTGGGGTCCTCCTCACCTTTCAAGAGCCACTCACCTTCGCGCTGCTGGAAGAACTTTTTATAGAAGAGTTTTAACTCATCCACAGTGACACCCATCTTAGGCTGGTCGTTTTTATCGAAGTGCCCCTGAGAGAAGTTGATGAGACTTGAGATCATAATGGTTTCAAAGTCCACGGAGTCGAGGCTGTAGTTAAGGTAGAACTCGTCTTGGAGGTCTTGTTTGTCGATCAGCCGCTGCATGATGACCCAGAACTTCTGAATGAAAGGCAGCGAAGCGGTGAAGGTTTCTGAGAGATCGAGCCAGCTCTTCCAGCTTGCTGTATCCGTGATCTCCACTGCAGGAGACGATCCGTCGATTTTAAGCTTGATGACCTCATCCATGGAGTGATCCAAGAATTGATTCCACCACGTGCCCAGGAAAAATTCACAGGATTCGTTATCAAAGGGGGTCTTGTTCAGAGTGGATTTGAGTTTCCTCTTCTGGATCTCTAGCAGAGAGTTCCCGATGCGATAGAGGTCCGTGAAATCCAGCTTTTCGAAGGGATTGAGTCCCAGCTTTTCTTTCGCAAACTGAAAACCTAGCTCCAAACGCTGGCGCGCTTTGTGCCCAACCTTGGTCATCTTGACGGAGCCGCCCTTGAGCGCGTCTTCGGCCACGATGCGAGCGTTGACCAGCCTTAAGAAGGTGAACTGCAGGTAGTCCAGGCGTTTGGTATTGGTGATCTGCTCCAGTGCCTCTTTGATGCCATCAAGCCCGTTATGGTAAGCCACAAGACTTGAGGCGTGCAGGGCTTGATTTCTGAGTGCATCGTCTAGCTCACCGGTGACACCTTTGCGCTCTTTGAGGAAAGCTTCCACTTTCTCGAAGCTCGAGTGAATGGCTTCCAGCTCCACGGCGTCGTAGTAGTCAAGAAAGCCATAGTCCCGCAGGCGCTCCTTCTTGCGCTGGTAGCTGTCTTCTTCCATCACGAGATAGGAGTCAGACACCATCTTGAAGAGATGCGAGTAGGCGTACTCCACACCTTTTTCCGTGTAGAGATCTTTAACGAGCTGCTTGAGTTCACGCACGTATTGGAAGTCCTCCGGGTACTCAATCAGAAGCAGGTTATCTTCGGTCAGAAAATAATTATCTGACTCAGGGTACTCTGGCTCTTCGGCATCGAAGGTTTGAATCATGCACTGGTTTTTGATCGTAAGAAGAAAATCTTCTGACTGGGCGTACTCATATCGGACCTGTTCATCCGGGCAGGTGCCATAGACATCGATCCACCACAGGGCTGCCTGAGGATCGAGCTCCTCTTTTTTCCAGATGTCGATATCCAAGAGCGCCTGGCGCTGGTCTTGAGAGAGCTTTGGTAAAAGGAGGGCGACCTGGTCCTTGGAACTGGAGCGCAGGGACATGTACAAGGGCTGGATCGGGATAACAGAGAGGCTCACCCCCGTCTCGACTAGTTTTTCGATGTCATCCAGGGAGCGGTAAGATTGAGATTCCAAGATCAGCTGATTGAGGATGTCTTTTTTCATGACTCTGATTTACATCAAAGGTGTCAGTGCTTCAAGTCGACTTCGGGTGAATTATGTGCATAATCACTCTCATGGAAATTCTCTCTCAAGTCCCCAGCCTGCAAACTCTCAAAGCCCCGCATCCTGCGCTACGCGCCGCGCTCTTTGACATGGACGGGACCCTCTTTAACACCGAACCCTTACACGCTCAGATTTTTGAGGCCCTTGCCCAGAGCCTTCACATTAAGCTGCCAAACCTCGAGGAAATTCATCACCAGTTCAAAGGGATGACGGATTTTCAAGTCCTCCTCCACGCACGCAACTGGCCTGGGTTTCCCAAGGATTTGAGTTTCGAGGAATTCATTGGGCTTAAAAATGAAAGGCTACTGACTCTTATTGCTGACAGTGACCCACGCACATGGACTAAACCCGCGGTCGCTGGGCTCTTGCAGGAGATGCGCCAGAGTGAGTTCAGCGTGGGGCTTGTGACCTCGAGTGAACGCGTGATCACGCACGCGCTCTTAGAGAAATCAGATTATAAAAAATACTTCGACCTCATCATCCCGCTGCAAGATGTGAAAGAACCCAAACCACACCCAGGCCCTTATCTCAAGGCCATGCAGCAGCTCAATCTTG
Source organism: Pseudomonadota bacterium (assembly GCA_021299675.1). Lineage (GTDB taxonomy): Bacteria > Bdellovibrionota > Bacteriovoracia > Bacteriovoracales > Bacteriovoracaceae > UBA6144. Next base: position 2,167 of record JAJTIF010000408.1, read on the forward strand.
GACGCTTAGAATGTGTGATTTTTGAGGACTCTCCCACGGGACTCAAGGCAGCCCAGGAGAGCGGGTGCCGCAGTCTTAAAGTGGAATGGTGGGACTAGGGTCTCAGGGTTTACGAACGATCGAGAGTGACCACGAGTAGTTGGTGGTGCTGTCGCTTTTGAGTTCTACGTACTCAGCCCCAGAATTTTTATCGATGTCGTTACTCACCCAGAACTGATCCCCGAGCACTCCTACCACATTGTAGAGACCTTGGTGGTTTTGTGAGTCGATCAAAAATTTCAAAAAGGTCAAAGGCAGCGGTGCCTCACTGGTGCCAAGCTTATCCCAGGAGCGCATCTCTTCGAGCGCCGAGCGTGTGGTGTATTCTTTGAGAGTGCCATCAAGGAGCTGGAGTTCAGCGGCCGAAAAGACGTGATCGTATTTAAACTTAAGCATATCTACTTCAGCACGATCCAGGTCTTGCAATTTTCTCACTTCTGCCGCTTGCAAGAAAGCAGTCCGGTTATCCACTTCGACTTCAGGCTTTTTCTGAACGACGACTGGGGCCGCTTCCACCACCGCCACCGGCGCAATCGCCTCCACCTTGGGCGCCACCTTGGTGGGCGCTGCCACGACAATCGCCGTCGGCTTTTCTTCTTTCACTGGAACTTTGTCTTCGAACACTTTCACAAGTCCCTTCTGTCGAAACTCTTTGAGAGCACCGTACACAAAGGCACGCCCATGGGGAAAGCGATCAGCGAACTGACGCTTAAGACTCGCACTGATCAAGGGCTGCATGCGCACCATCGCTGGATAGGTGCGCTCCTTACTTGCCATGAGCTGACCAAAGCGCCGTAGACACCCTTGCGCCATTCCCTCTTGGTTCAAGATGGTGATGAGGTTTGAAGTGGCGAGCAGATAGGTGGCCAACGGTGACTGGGATATGCCGTAGAGCTGATCTTTCTCTGAACATAGGGAGAGGAGGAGCTGGCGGTCTTCCTGGCAGCTTTGCACTAAAAGCTTGACCGCTTTTTCAGGAGAGATTCCCAGCACCGACTCTGAAAGTTGCAGCGCTTGGGCGCCGACGCGAGCGGCACTTAGGTTCGGAACTTTACCACCGATCGACTGCACCCATTCGCGTGTATACTGAGAAAAATTGTGGGCCTTGCCAATAGTGGGAAGCACGAAGGGTGTCTGTCGCGTGAGGTTGTTGATGAAGTTTTTCATGTCTTCGCTCACAGGCCGACACTGCCCCAAAAGCTCCGGCAGCTCGAAGTGACAGGACTTATCCTGGCGCAAAAGCAGCATCTCCGAGCGCGCAGCATCTAGCGACTCTAGCAGATAACTCATGGCCACCAGTCGATAACCGTAGCGGATGTCATCAAAGTTTTTTGAGAGCACATCGTGGGGACAAGTGGAGGCACCGATCACTTCCTGTGAGAAGTAGTGGCTCCACTCTGGTGCGTCCTTCCAGATGGTGTTGAAGATGAGCTGGTTATAAAACTCATCGTCGTCCCAGGTCAATCGACCGAAGTAGGCGTCGTGATGAAACACCGGGTTCCACGGACCTGAGTAGGGAGTGAGATTTTTTTCACCGAGGTATCCTTCAGAAAAACTTTTCTGCAACTCTTGGGCGAAAGCATTCCCAAGCAATACCGTCAGGATAAAAAATAGTCGTAAACCAATCATAGGATAGAGGTTAGCACGAGACTCTCTCGAGGTCATGGGTGATCAAAAAATTCTTCTGCGGTAGCGCTGGAGCACTCGAAAGCGCATCTTAGCGGTGGCATTAAGGAGATTGAGCTCTCGCGGGCCTGCCCCTTCCTGCCATTTGCGGATCCCGTCTTCGAGCTCCATGAATTGGTCCGAGAACTCTTCTTCGTTTTTCAAATCGATGAGTGCGAACTCAATGTAGAGGGCCCGAGCGAGGAGGTGATAGGGATTATCTTTCAAGAAGCGTTGGTAGATCCCTCGAGCCGTCTGGGGTGAGCCAGAGAGCTCGAAGCGTGCGTAGAAGAGTGGACACTCGCCCGCCTCAATCGCCGGAAGCTTCGGACAGATGAGATCGTAAAGAATTTTGGCTTTTCTCAAAGGCTCGCTGGCATGAAAACTCAGGGCCGCCTGACTTTTAGCCATGTAGAGCAGAGGTATCAAATCCTCCTCAGCTAGTTGCAGGGATTCTACTTTAAGATTTTTATTTTTTAGGTACACCTCTCCCAGCTCCACGGCTTTCTGGTGAAGCTTGAGCGCGCGATCACGGTAGTACTTACGCTCATCCAAAATTTTCTCTTCGAGGGCCAGAGTTTCAAACACCAGAGTGGCATAGAGGGAATAACTGCGGATGAGATTCGCACGCAGGCGGGGCTGCTCGGGATTCTTCGACAGCTCTTTTTCCATCTCTAAAAAATGGCGGGGCGAGACCTCGCGCACCCAGTCCCAGTCCCGTTCCGTGAAGCTGATCTGCGTGCCGTCAAGGCCCGTAAGTTGCAAAGGGGGTTGAGTCGCCAGGGTACAGGAGAAGAGCAAAAATGAGAGGCAGAAGAGCCGGACGAGTGACATAGTGTACATCCTAAATAATGGATAAGACTAGCGCATCCCCCTGGGCTCTGCAATCCTTACCCGACCGGACCTTGAGTTTTTTGCCTAGCTTACCCAGATGAGGCATAAAGAGTGGTATAAT
>JAJTIF010000362.1 GCA_021299675.1 Pseudomonadota bacterium
CGCCCTCCCTGAGCAGGTTTTGCATGACTTTAAGCACTGTCCCCAGTGGCATGATGTCCGGCACGAGATCACTGACAACCTTAGGGTTATTCTCTTTAAAATTATCCAACAAGTCCACCAACTCCTGGCGTCCCAGAACCTCATGAAGGTTCGCTTTGATCACTTCCGTAAGATGTGTCGCCACAATCGTCGAGAGATCGACGACCGTGTAGCCATTATACTGGGCCTCGTCACGCAGATCTTCCGTCACCCACAAGGCCGGAAGACCAAAGACGGGTTCTTTTGTCTCTACGCCATCGATCTCGGAAATGACTGTTCCCGGATCCATCGCCAAGAAGTGATCGGGCATCAACTCCCCTTTGGCGATCTCAATCCCCTTAAGCTTCAAGGAGTAACCACCGGGCTTGAGCTCAAGGTTATCTTTAATACGAATAGAAGGGATGATCACACCCCAGTCCGTGGCGAATTGTTTTCTCAAATGCGAAATACGCTCAAGGAGATCACCGTTCTGTTCAGCATCGACGATACTCACCAGACCATAGCCCACTTCCAACTGGACCATTTCCACCGGGAGCAAGCTCTCGAGTGTATCGGCCACGGTTTTCTTCTCTTGAACGGCGTTACTTAGCACAGCTGCTTCTTTGCGCTCATTATTCTGCTCGATCTTAAAGCCCGCAAATCCAATCATCGCGGCGATGGCAAAGAATGGTAGTCCCGGGAGTCCCGGAATCATCGCAAAAAGTGTCAGCACACCCGCGGTAATGTAGAACGTTTTAGGATGCACCATCGCTTCTTTACCGACCTGATCGCCGAGGTTGGCATCGTCAGAAGAGCGCGTGGCAATCAAACCGGCAGCCACAGAAATGATCAGCGCGGGCACCTGCGCCACCAGACCATCACCGACCGTCAGGAGGGTGAATGTGCGAGCCGCATCAGCGAAGGACATGTCTTGTTGAGCCACACCGATGATGATCCCACCAACGATGTTGATGGCCGTGATCATGATACCTGCGATGGCATCGCCTCGAACGAACTTCGAAGCACCATCCATCGAACCGTAGAAGTCTGCTTCGCGAGCAATCTCAGAGCGGCGGCGCTTGGCTTCTTCGTTGTTGATCAAACCAGCGTTCAAGTCAGCATCGATCGCCATCTGTTTTCCTGGCATCGCATCCAAGGTGAAACGGGCACTGACTTCAGCCACTCGCCCAGCACCTTTGGTGATAACGATGAAGTTGATGATGACCAAGATGATAAAAAGGATGATACCAACCGCGTAGTTACCACCCACCACAAACTCACCGAACGATTCGATGATCGCGCCCGCTGCGGCTGTTCCCTCGGTTGGTCCATCGAGGAGAATGTTTCTGGTTGAAGCCACGTTAAGCGAGAGACGCAGAAGTGTGGTGATCAAAAGCACAGAGGGAAAGGTAGAGAAGTCTAAGGGCTTTTTAGCGTACACCGACATCAAGAGCACGATAACCGAGAGGGCCAGTGAGAGCGCCAGAAAGCCATCTAGTACCCACGAAGGGATCGGCACGATCATCACCAGCATCACGACCAAAAGGCCGATCGCTACTGCGAGGTCACTATTCTTGGTTAAACCTTTGAGACGAACTAGAAATCCATCCATGGATTACCCTCACTTCAGAGCTTTCTTTTTACGTTTGAGTTTATACACAAACGCGAGAACTTCAGCGACGGCTTTGTACATTGTCCGTGGAACTCCATGTCCCACTTTCACTGTGGCGTAGAGAGTTCTTGCCAGCAAAACGTTCTCCACAATCGGGATATCATTTTCTTTGGCGAGTTCTCTAATCCTTAAAGCCAGATGATCCGCCCCTTTCGCCACCAATGAAGGGGCTACCATGGACTCGCCATCATACTTTAATGCTACACTAATATGAGTTGGATTTGTGACAATTACGTCAGCTTTTTTTACATCATCCATCATACGTTTGGTAGCCATTTGCCTCTGGATGGCCCGGATTTTTTGCTTCACTTCGGGAGAACCGTCTTTCTCTTTGCTCTCTTCCTTAACCTGTTGTTTTGTCATCATAGTTTTCTGGCGATAACTCCACTTTTCCCAAGCAAAATCCCCGGCGGCCACGACGGCAAGGCCCAGTAGCACCGAATATCCAAGTTTAAAGATCAGACTTTTACCAAAAACCAACCCGCCGGCGATTTCCGTGTGCATGAACCCTGAAAAAAGGTTCAAATTATCTTTCATGATCATGTAAGTAATACTCAGCACAATCACGAACTTGAAGACACCCTTGATGACTTCGGCGATCGACTTCTTGGAGAATATCCTCTCAAATCCATTGATGGGATTGATTCGATCAAATTTCAGGGATAGCGACTCCGGGCTATAGAGGAAGCCAATCTGTGCGAGCTGAGAGGCAAAGCCCAGAAAAAATGAGGCTCCAAAAACCGGACCTACGCACTTAAGCGCCAGCCATGCTGTTTTTGAAATCACTTCCGCAAATTCTTTTGTTTGGTAGGTCTTTTGGAAATCAAGGCGCATCAACCAGGAGAGGTATTCAGTGAATTCCTCATACACAAAAGCGCCGCAGAGGACTGTCGCCATCAGTGTACCAGAGAGGAGAATAACCGAATTAAGTTCACGCGATGAGGCAACGTCACCTTTCTTTCGCATTTCCTCAAGCCGGTACTCACTGGCTTCTTCGGTTTTTTCGTCATCACTCTCTTCAGCCATACAACCTCATCGAGAGAAAAACTGGAACCACTGTCCAAGTCTTTCGACATAGATTTCAAAACTGACCGCGAAGAATTCTTCCGACACGGCAATAAAAAGAATCAGGCCCACACCGATGTTCACGGCGAAAGAAACCATCAGGATGTTCATCTGGGGAATCGTGCGGGAAATGATCCCAAACACGAGATTCATCAGAATGTTAGCGAAGAGCAGAGGCGCTGCTAGCAGGATCGCCGCGACGAAAATTCCTTTAAACACGTCACTAAAGAAAACGTGCGAATTTAAAACTTTTTCGAGATTCAAGATATTGACCGTAAAGAAACTCTCGGTGACACCTTTGAACATTGGCACGAGAGCGCCTGATGTAAGAATCAGAACGATCATGGTCCACTGGATGATTTTTTCGAATGGACCGATCTGTTGTGCTTGCGTCGGGTCGAAGTAGCTGATGGATGCGAAGCCAACTTGCTGCGTGATGATAGTACCCGCCGAAGCGAACAGGGACATGAGACTCTTGACGAAAAAACCAATCACGAGACCACAGCCCACTTGAACCGAAGTCAGAAGCCAGAGGTGATCCACGCCGACAGCCTTTACTTCAGCGATGATAGCGGGAGAAACGAGCGGATGGAATGCCCAAGAGATGATGA
>JAJTIF010000173.1 GCA_021299675.1 Pseudomonadota bacterium
ATCTAAAAGATTCTGCGCGACATGAGCCCACTCTGTGCTTCTCAATGTGGGCGAGAGGTGCGCCTGGGCACTCTGAGTGAGTGATTCAAGTCGTGCGGCGAGATCCAATCAAAAACCTAGGATGTCCACGTAGGTCACGCCCTTGGCCAGCGCCGAAGATGACTTAGCTCTCTGGCCTTTGATCAGGATCTTCTTTTGATTGAAGAGCTCTTTCAGAGCAGACCGAGAAATTTCTTTAAGCTTGGTGTTTTCATTCTGATTCCTTAGCGCTGCGAGGAGCACATTGTCCATGCGAGTCTCAGCGTACTCAAGAGTAAGCGTGAGGCGGAAAGAATTAGGGATGAGGGCGGGAACGGTTGAGTCTGTCATAAAGTATCCTTTGCGGGCAGTCTTAGCATGGCCCCTAGTTATTGGCCAGAACCGGTACGAGTTGAATCTCCCCTTCTGTGAGATCCGTGCGCGGGTCTACCCATTGAGCGGCTCTTGAGTAGGCATAAAAAGACGCCACTTGGCTCACAAACACCACGGCATAACCGATGATTTTGAGATGGGGCTTACGCGACTTCAGGGCCGCTTCATTGAAGCGATGGAGCACGTTGAGTTCGATCATCGTTTGACCGGCATCCACGCCCAGGCCCCAGGCACTATCAAAGAGCAGGCGCTGGCCAGTCTGAGAACCATTCAATCCCACGCCCACACTGAGAGAGCTCACCACCCCGACGGTCCCGATCATCGCAAAACGAGCGAACTTGGTCCGCCCGACCCCTGCCGCTCCAGTCATGAGCAGGGTGTCCATCATGGAGATCGAAACGTTCTCTTTAACTTCCGGATGGTGCAAGAGATTGAGTGCCAGGGTCGCCGGGTTGGGGTCTTTCACTTCATCGTAATAAGAGTAAGTTTCTGCGGCTCCCTGAGCGGCCATACTCGCTGCGATGTATTTCCATTCAGCTTTAATGTTTTTGAGCCCCTTCACGATCAAACCCTTGGAGCGGTTGAGGCTCCCTTTCAGGGTAATCGCCTTGATGCTGTGACGGATCGTCTGCTGGTAGGTTCTAAGGGTGAGCTTCAGACCCACACCGGCCATACGAATAGGAGCCTTAAGGCCTCGTGCTGCCCACTTCAGCAGCACTGCCCCGGAGAGCCACATGCCAATATCCCCGGCCCAGCGGACTGCAAGGCCAGAGCCCAGGGCTTTATCCAATCGCTCATAGGCCAGATGATTGCCTTCGATCACGAGGTTGAGTCCGTAGATGTATTCATCACGGGTCATGAATTTTTGATTCTGCTCCAGCACCATGAAGAGCTCGGTGAGATCCATCCAGTCCTGGTAGTAGGTCTCCTGAGCTTTCAGCAAGTGATCCATGCCGAAGAAGAGAAAGGAAGTCAGGCCTTCGGCCAAGGAAGCAAAGTACACTTTCCCGGAGTACTTGGCATGCTCGCTCAAAACTGACGTCGCCCGCTCCCAAGAAGTCATGCGCGGATGGTTCTTGGTGTAGGTTGCCATGCCATTGGTGCCGTTGACAAAAAATGTCTCGACGATTCCATCCCCGTCGATGTCGCGCCCAAAGCCCAGCACCAATCGCGCCAGATTATGGGTCTCAAAACGCATCTCCCGCTGGCCTCGATCGTTGATGAAGTCGTGAATCTTCACTTCTACCGTAGTCTCACGCAGGTCAATGCGCAGGACAGAGACCGAGTCCGATGCCATAAGGCTCAGTGAATAGAGAGAAAAAAAGAGGATGCTGATCAGTCTGATCATGTCTCACACTCGCAGGGGGTTCAAAGCGAGCGGACTATACTCTGAGATCAAAAAGGCATGGGAGAAATCTGCGGCTTATGAGTTTTTTATAGGCTCGAAAAATGCCCCCCATCCCTAGGGGGCAGACAGTAATTATTTAATATAGACAGCGTTCTGATCCACATGCTGAGACTTCTTGATGGCACGTGCCTTGGCAGAGGAATTGGCGACCGGAGCAGCCACATCATCAAAGAGAGCAATGCGCTCAAAGAAGTAGCGGTCTTCCACTACGGTTTTAGCACGCCAGAGAGTGCGGCCATCGTCTTCTAACCGCAAACGCCCCAACTGGTAGCCGATGTATTTCGGGGTGGTCACAACGATTTTCGTTTCATCTTGAATGGACCAATCTACACCGGTTTGGAACTTTACATATTGATTCACATTATCCGCATTTAACCCAATACTATTACCGCTGATCTTCTTAAAGGAGATAGTGAGTTTTTCAGCCTTAAGCGCTTGGATGATGAAGCCGACGTCATTGAGGTAAAGGCGACAGGTCTGGCTCATGCCATCTGAGTACCAGTCCGTGATGTCAATGGAGCTCATGTATTCGGTGATAAGCCCGGTGAGCTCAATCTCCACGAATACGTCTTTTTTGAGGCTTAACCCAGCGCTCAAGATCGGGTTACCAGAGAGGAGAAAGCCAAGGCTGCCTTGAAAATTGTATTTATAGATGCGGTTATATTCCGAGCGATCGGTGTAGCGAGGCAGACGGTCGTTGTCAAAACAGTCATTGGCAGGGGCCACAAAGGAAACTGCCGCCGGACGGCCACCGATAAGTGTACCTGTACTGGCATTTTCAAGGGGATTTTGAAAACCGATATAACCAAAATCTTTCACCAGACCATCAATCGCCTTGTTGGGGTCCTGCAGCTCACCGTTACAGCTCGTGAGCAACGCCAGCATCAGAGGGGATAATAGACTCAACTTGTTCATATGAAATCCTTTAAACCAATAGTTCCAGCGTGAGCATAAATATTCCGCGTACGTCCTACAGCCGCTGGGAAGAAAAAGAGTTTAAGCGCACAGTATGAGGTTCACCAAACATGCAAGGGCCATGGATTGAAAGTTGATTGATTCTCTTGAGTTAGTTTTGAATGCAAACTTGGCCTGAAATTTGTAGTCATTTTTTTTTCGCCACGAATTTAAGTCACTGCCACTCTAAGCCCAGAAATTTCCTAGCTGACAAGCTTCAAGGCCCCTGTCATAGTTAAGTATGCTTAAACTCACTCTCGCCACACTTCTCTTCCTCTCGTCCTGTGCCACCGAAACTCCCGTGGTCAAAAGTCTCACGAAAAAATCTGCTGCGAAGGCGAAGCGCGTGCAGCGAGTCTCTGCGACACCCAAAGAGTTGATCACGCACTTCTACGAAGACTACTTCGAGGCGCCCCGGGACACCGAGGCTCCCCTCTCCGCCGGTCTCTCCCAGCTCAACCGAGAAACCAATGAGCTGTGCCACAAGAAAGCCCCCGGAGAAATCTGCACCTGGGATTCCCACGGTGATCATTACCTCGATGCCCAAGACTACAGTGATAACCTCACCCTCAAAACTAGCAAGCTACAGACAGAGGTCCTGCGGGGGAATCGCGTGCGCGTGCGCTTTAATATTTTTCCGGACCTTGCCAGTCGCGATAAATTCCAGCGCGAACTCACCTACAAGGTGATCAAAGAGAAGGGCCAGTGGGTGATTGACGACATCTACTACCCCAACAACCGGAGCGCTCGAAAAACTATCCTCGAAATCCAGAAGAGTCTCGAGGACAAGAGCTTTAGTCTGCCCAAGATCCTCGCTTTCTCGAAATCAGAAAAACTCAAGACCAACATCAAATCCATTAAAAAAGATGTCTCGTTTAATAGTTACAAAATTGCCGGAAAAGATTTGAACTTGAGTCTCAAGGCCTTTCCTGGGCCGGATCGCTTCAACCAACTCTCCTTGTCTTGCGATCACTGTGGGGTGAGTGAGATCAGTCTGGATCAAACGCTTCTGTGCCAATCCAGTTTCAAGGGCCTCTACCGCAAAGTGGTGTCAGGGAAAAACAACGAAGAGCTCAGCACACTCTTCAAGCAGGCCCGCTTCGAAGAAGGCTCGCGCATCCCACTGCCGCAACCGGGACACGAGCTGCGTCTTGAGACAGGCGATCTTAAGTGCGACGGCGCAGGCGGAAAACAAATGCGCATCGATGTCTTCCTAAACTAATCGCACTTCGTCTCATAGATCTCATCGAGCTGCCGTTTAAAGGCCCTCTTCTCTTTCATGCTCGCTCGACTCAACCGCAATTTTTCTCTCTGTTCACTCATGAAAGTCTGAAAATCATCCCAGCGATTTTTGGGCAGGTATTCACAGATCTCTTGACGCAAGTTTGGAAGATCAGAGATTTCTCGAGGAGTTGGATTTTTTTCAAACAGACTCTCTGCCAGCACCGGAATCGCGGACTGATAAACGAGTAGAGTATCGAGCGCCTGTTGAAACAGATCTGGCCACTGTCGTACTCGCTCCTCGTAGTAACTCACGGCCTCGGCTCCCACTTCAAGATATTTGACGATCGCTGCGAACCCACGAAAATCCATGGTGTGTTGATCCACAAGTTGTTGGCTCAATTTTTCTGATTCCCCAACTCCTGGATTAAAAGCTGCCGCCTGCAAGAGCATGGGCCCCAAGTGATAGATCGCTCCCGCAGCGACGAAATACGGATGCCCCATCCCGAGCTGAGGGTTCTTGGCAAAGTAGCCACCGGCAAAGTGTGAGTATGTGGAGCGAAGTTTCGCACGCAGATCCGAAAGCTCTCTTCCCTCAGTCTTAAGCATAAAATAGGCATTCACCTCTGCAAAAGCCTCCGCTTGGTGGACCTGATGGGCGTCCTCGTGCTCGAAGGTTTGCGGGAAATACTTTTCATCCAGGCAGTGAGAGAGCTCATGGTAGAGGGAAAAGCGCTGCAAGTCTTCAAGCTCCATCTGAGCGGTGTAGTCGTGCACCTCTCGGTGCGGATGAATGTTTTTATCATTCAGGGCCAAGAGTCGCTCGTTTTCAAGCTCCTGGCTCGAGTTAGCACTGGCGGGAAAAACCGCACAGAGTTTATAGCGCACGGGATACTGACTTTTTAACACGGGCAGAGCGAAGGCTCCCTCTTTAAGCACCGTAAGATAAGGCTCTAACATGGAAGCTTCGATCTCCGTGATACCAAGCCCTACTTTCTCTTGCACGTATCTTTGAATGATCCGGTAGCGCTCTTCTTTTTTGTCTTCACCCAAGGCGCGGGCGCGAGCGAAGCGCCACTGAATCTGGTCTTTATTAAACACCACAATCGGCCAACTCTTCTTGTGGCCATAGTCTCTTTGAAGCGAATCAATCAGATCGTTTGCCTGCGCCAGGGCGGAGAAGGACAAAAGGGCAAAAAATAAGAGTTGTCTCATGGGCACCTCGCTGTGTGGGGGCGATGGTGCCATGGATAAAAAAAGAGATGGGTGTTTTGAAAAAAATTCACAGCCGTGCTCTTCACGGCTGTGAACATTGAAAGCTATCTGATCGAATAGACTACTTTAAACTTACTTTCTAAAGACTTGAAGTCACCAGCGTTGATCACCCCAAGCTCGCTTGCTTGATAGAAAGCGGTCAGTTCAACACCGAACTTGCCCTTGGTAAGACTCTGACCGACGTCTTTGAGTTCGACGCGAAAGTGTGAGCCACTTGCGGTCTCAGTCTGTCTCAAAGCTGTGGTCGGTAGCACTTCATTGTAGAACGTATCTTCCCCACCAAAAAGTCCACGCTTAGCGAGTCTTAGACGGTGAGCAATTTTTAGAGAGCTGGTAACTTTGCCCATGTCATAGTCGATGGCATTGGATTTCACCTTCATGTTCTTCACGTTCAAAGCCGCTAGAATCGGCGCCGCTGGGGTGAGACTCAAGGTGGTGTCATACTCCGCTCGACGGACGTTACCTTCGATAGAGCGCTTCACTTCGCGCTTTTGCATCTCGATGATGAAAGCCTTCGAGCCCTTTGCTGTAAGCGTGAGCTCTTCGCCCCAGAGCTTAATCTGGATATCTTCTTTAGCACCCGAGAACTGATCTGCATTGAGCACTGTGACTTTGACCACGGCTTCCGTGGGGTAATCGTACACCTCGCGGCTCAGAGTGCGTGTCTGAGTGCAGCTGTAGTATTCTGTGCGGTAGATCGGATAAGAGGAGCACTCCTCACGTTCTGGCAATGGTTCGCACTCGTCTGTGCCCTGACGGCAGCGGTAGCCTCCGCCGGTGCGGCGACAGACGGTGCCCTGGCCTTCATAGACTTCCCGGCTACAGGTCGTCTCGTACTCTTCGGTGTAGTACTCGGTGTGCGTCTTATCACCACGGAGTGTGGCCAAGTGAGTGGCCAAGCTTCCGTCGAAGACAAAAGTTGAACTCTCGCCGGTTGAGGCGTGAGTGGTAGTGGCGATAAAACAGAACATTAAAAATAAAAAAAATTTCATGAAAGCTCCCTGTGCAGTTAAAGAGGCTGGAGGCTTATATCCATGAATAACTCTTTTGAAATCCCATGCGAGACGATATAAGGTTTTAGAGATGTTATTGGTGCAATCATGGCACCGACCGGGGACAAAGTGACCTTATGAAACGCTACTTGCTACTTGTATTTTTACTTTCAAGCGCAACTTGGGCGGCCAGTCAAAAGAAAGAATACCCTAAAACCTGGGTGGGCGTGTTCACCAAAAAAAATCTGGATCAAGAGTATTCTGTTTGGCAGGAGGTCCAGTTTCG
>JAJTIF010000207.1 GCA_021299675.1 Pseudomonadota bacterium
CAGAGAGCGCCTTGAAAGTATGTATCGAGGCGGCACTGATAAGCTGGGTGGCCATCAAAAGTGCTAGCGACTTTCGCCGTATCCGGAGTGGTGAAGTTTGGAGCCTTCTCTTGGCCTCTAAGGGATTGAAAAAGTTTTGAAACTGACATACCTGCCATGGCTGATCTAGCGCAGATCTGGCGATCAAGCTTATTTTTAAACTGGCGAGAGCAGGAAACAGTCACTCTAATGGGAACGAGCATTTTTTTAAGTGCTGCTTCGTTGTTTTCCAGAGCAAAAACTTTTCTCAAGCACTTAAGAGTGGCGAAGTAGTCGGCTTGGCCTTCATTAGACGCCCAACCCATGACTTTTTTCGGCGCTCCTCCGATGTGGTGACCGATCTCATGACAGAGCACCAGGGCAAAGCCATCTTCTGTGATAGCAGGGTGGCGAGCAAGACCGCCATACATCAAAACGTTCATCTCAGAGCCGCTAGGATAAGCAGCGGCATTGACTGTGCCGTTTTCCCAGAGACGAGCGATGTTGAGTTGACCACCAAACGAAGAGGCGATGGGACCATAAATGGTTTCGACCTTATCAATCACTTCGTTAAACTTTTCCGCTGAAATACCTGTAGGAGTGCTCTTGGAGTTTGCGGGAATGAAGAGATCATTTTCTGGAAGGAATCCGCCCTTGCCGTCCTCTGAGCAGGCCCACGCTTGCGCTCCAGAGATGGCAATCAAAAGAAGTAGAGTGATCAATTTCATTATTTCCCCTTCAATGCTTCTCCTCACATCATGTGAGCAGGGAGAAAATTCTGGCCCAAGTGAAGGGTTAAAGTCCAACTTAAATAGTCAAGGAAAGGCGATGTAAGAATTTGTTGGCTGGGATGGGAACTCAAATAAAAAGGGGAGCTTAGAGCTCCCCTTAAGGTGTCATAACTTGTAAGAAGTGGGGTCTTAGTTAGCGTGCTTCATCCAGCAAGCTGGGCGGTTACCAGTTGTATCGCCATTGGCCGGGTGACAAACACCTACTTTCTCATCTTTATCACTTACGTCAGTTCTTTCGTCGACGACACAAAGAGCGCCTTGAAAATAAGTATCTAGGCGGCACTGGTAAGCCGGGTGGTTGTGGTCGGTAGCGCTCACAACGCGTGTGTCAGGCTTGGCAAAGTCAGGCTCAACAGTTGAGTTGCGGAGTGCCATGAAAAGTCTTGAAACAGACATTCCAGCCATGCCGCCACGGATACAGATCAAACGGTCTTCAGTTGACTTGTACTGCACTTCACAAGCAGCAGTGAGAGCTGCTGGAACATTCATGCGAGAAACAACTTCAGCGTTATCTTCGTTAACGAATACTTTGCGCAGACACTTGAGTGTGGCGAAGTAGTCTGACTGGCCTTCGTTTGAAGCCCAAGTTGTTCCCATCCAGCCGCCGCCTTTCTTAGGAGCGCCGCCGATGTGGTGACCAATTTCATGGCACACAACCAGAGCAAAACCGTCTTCAGTGATCGTTTCATGACGAGCGAGACCGCCGAACATTGCCACGTTCCAAGTTGTGCCAGAGCGCGAAGCGTAAGCGTTAACTGTACCGTCAGTCCAGTTGCGCTCAACTTTAAGCTTTGCACCCATAGAACTGATGATCGGAGCGTAAACAGCTTCAACTTTGTCGATGGTCGAGTTGAATACTTCTTCTGTGAGGCTAGAATTAGCACTCTTTGAATCAACGCTAATATAGAGATCGTTTTCTGGGAGAATTCCTTCTTTCCCATCTTCTGTGCATGTGTAGGCTGCTGTTGTGAGAGACAGGGCTAGCATCAATGCCAATACGTTAAAAGCTTTCATTGAGATCCTCCGTGACCGAACTAAACGTCGTGTTTAGGTGTGGGTACAGATGATGATTCCTCGTCCGCTAAAAGTATGTCTAATTAAAATATGCACTGATATCCTGTTGTAAGTTTATGTTTGTCTCATATGAAAAAACTTTTAACTTTTCATGTAGGAATACTCATTTTAAGAGGAGAAAACGATGGTCCATCTGATTTTTTATGTGCCCTTAACGCACGCTGAAAAAGTCAAAGAAGCTGTGTTTGAGGCCGGTGTCGGGCGCATGGGTGATTATGATCAGTGTTCTTGGGAAGTCCAAGGTCAGGGGCAGTTTCGGCCCTTAAAAGGAGCCTCTCCTTATATAGGTCAAATCAATACCCTGGAAAAAGTCGAGGAGCTTAAGGTGGAGCTTGTGTGTCGGGACGACCTGCTCTCTTCAGCAATTCAAGCACTTAAGTCTGCGCACCCCTATGAGACCCCAGCCTATTTTGCCTTTAAGGCTTTGGATTTTAATCCCTGAAACTTGAGCTTTTCCCTGAGTCTACCGATAAAGATGATGAAGTTCTCTTGCAAGGAGATCGGTGTGAAAGGTTTGCTCTTACTTATATTTTTAATGAGCTTCTCGGTTTGGGGGCAATCTCAGCGCGAGGTGAGCGTGATTGTAACCGCAGAAGGCTACTATCCCAAGAGCCTCACTGTCTTTCAAGGTGAGACGGTGAAGTTTTTTGTCACCTCGACTATTGAAGCTCCCGATTGTTTTTTACTGCAAGGTCATGAAGTCTTTCTTGCTGCTAATAAAGGCAAAATTACTGAGGCTCAAGCTAAGTTTGAGCACCCGGGTGTTTACAATTACTACTGTCCCTCGAGCAAGCATCAAGGCAAGGTCACGGTCCTTAAAAAGTTCGTGCCCAACGCTGCTCCGTCTCGCAAAGTGGCCAGTGATGATCCTGCGGTTTGGACTCCAAAGGAATACTAGTGAGGTTAGATGTCTGATGTTTTTAAGGACGCGATTGCCAATCTTCTATCACCGATTGGCGACCTCCTAAAAGATCCAAGTGTCTCCGAGGTCATGATCAATGGCCCCTTCGAAATCTTTGTGGAACGCAAGGGTCAGTGTCTTCGTGTCCCCAATAAATTCTCAGATGACGACGCTCTCATGGCTTCTATGCGTGCGGTGGCCCAGTCGGTAGGGCGCGTGATCGATGCGGACAATCCCCGGCTCGATGCGCGTCTGCCCGATGGAAGTCGTATCGCGGTGGTGATTCCACCTATGTCTCGTCG
Organism: Pseudomonadota bacterium; assembly: GCA_021299675.1. GTDB lineage: Bacteria > Bdellovibrionota > Bacteriovoracia > Bacteriovoracales > Bacteriovoracaceae > UBA6144. The sequence goes on from JAJTIF010000207.1 coordinate 3,087, forward strand.
AGGCATCACGGTCGCCATTCGAAAATTCTCAGAAGAAAAACTAGGCCTAAAAGATCTCATCAACTTCGGCTCTCTCTCTCCTGAAGGTGCGAGATTCTTAGATTGCTGTATGTATCTGGGGAAAAATACCCTGGTGAGTGGCGGTACCGGATCTGGTAAAACCACCATGCTCAACGTGTTGGGCGGACGAATGCCGAAACACCAGCGTCTGATCATTATTGAAGACGCGGCAGAATTGCAGATTAAAGCCGATCACGTGGTGATGTTTGAAACCCGTAAGGCTAACCCCGAGCGCGGGATTAAAGAAGTCACGATTCGTGACCTGGTGGAGTCAGCGCTTCGTCTTCGTCCCGATCGGATTATCGTGGGAGAGGTGCGAGGACCGGAAGCCCTAGATCTTTTGAACGCCATGGGAACTGGTCATGATGGATCCATGGGAACTGTTCACGCCAACACACCGGATGATGCTTGTACCCGTCTAGAAACTCTCTGCTTAATGGGAGAGACGCGTATTCCACCTGATGCCATTCGTAAGATGGTCGGTAATGCTTTGCATTTGATTGTGCAGTGTTCACGCTATCATGACGGTGGTCGTCGAACGTCCCACATCTCGGAAGTCCTGGGTGTGGATGAGCATGGCCGCTACATCGTGAAAGACATCTTCCGCTGGGTTCAGACCGGCAAAGATGAGAATGGAAAGCTGATCGGGCAAATGAGCCCGACCGGCTACGTTCCAACCTTCTTTGATGAATTCATCGCCAACAAATTGCCTTTCCCCAAATCAGCCTTAAAACCTCAAGGATGGGCCCTTCCATTCCTGGCCGGTAAAAAAGCCGCTTGAGAGTCTGAGACTTGCTCACTAGAATGAGGGGCACCCTCATTTTAAGGAGCCTCCATGTCTCTCATTACAAAAATCCATGCCCGCCAAGTTCTCGACTCTCGTGGTAACCCAACCGTTGAGGTCGATGTTTTTACCGATTCTGGAAAAATGGGCCGCGCCAGTGTGCCCTCCGGCGCTTCAACCGGCAGTCGTGAAGCTTTAGAGATGCGCGATGGAGACAAGACCCGCTTCCTGGGAAAGGGTGTGATCAAGGCCGTAGAAAATATTAATCAGGTCATCGCTCCTGCGCTGAAGGGCAAATCTGTTTTTGAACAAAGAG
>JAJTIF010000102.1 GCA_021299675.1 Pseudomonadota bacterium
CGATCAGGGGGTCGGGCGGTCCGACGATCCCGTCGGGCAGGATTTTGGTTCGACGCGGCCGTCCGACGAACGAGGTTCCGCTGATTCGCGCAGTCCCAGTCGGGAATACACATACCAAGCAAGCCAATACAACAACAATAACATCAAAACCAGGATAGACCATATACATGCAACACTCCCCAAAACAGACATTGTCAGTGCTACCATCCAAAGCTTTGATGCCAATGTCTCTGACAGACATTCAATGGTAACTTGCACCATCAAAACATCCGGCCTCAACTTTCAAGAAAAAAATGCAGCTGCCATCAGAGCCAGCCTGCACAGACCCAAATTTATAATCAACAAAAACACTGAAACAGACATCAGAGCAACATTGGGGACCCACTCTCAGTTAAGTAACCTTCATATTGATGCCCTTCTCAACAGTTTGAAGGATAACACTGATAGAACCACTAAAATAAAAACAGCACAAACCTTATATACAACAATCATGAAGGACATCACGCAAGCGGCCACCAAAGGATTTGGCCTTACCAAGCCCCCTGTCAACCAGCCAACCAAAGTGGAGGCAGACACCAGGATCAAACTCTGGCGGGAACTAAAAGTTATCGCAATAAAAATAGCTACAACAAAAAACATAGACTCCAACAAAACCATCTTGCGCATAAACAAAATCAACAACGCCAACCACAATGTTCCTCAAATCAAAAAAATACCAAACAACTTAGAGCAAACAGCTACAAGAAAAATGGCTAAGGAGATAGCCAAAACTCTCAGCAACAAAATCCTGAAAAGGCAACGAGCAAACAACAACAAAGCCATCCACGATAGTGTAGAAAGGATACAGAATATGGCCTCACAGCAACAAAAAGACTTCTTCAAGTACCTACGAAGACACAATAATGACACCATAGCACACAAAATAGTCTTCAATCAACTACCAGAGAACAACCCCCTCCAATTAGATGAATTCCAAAAAACCATGCTGGCCAACAGCGAAGCAGCAGATGCCACCACTACAACTATCTACAACACCGCAGACATGTTAAAAGCCACAGTTGAGTTCTGGCAATATATCTTTGCAAACAGTAGCAACAACAACATGGACAAAGCAGCATACCTGCTACACCTTAAAGACACGGACGATGCCCAGCATACCACCCAGGTAGAAGCAGACATCACACCTACAGAAATAGTGATGGGCATAAAAGCAGTAAAAAGCAACTCTGCCCCAGGACCAAATATGATAGGAGGAAATATACTAAAAGCACTGCCAGAGCTGCACCTAAAAGCATTCATGGAAATCATAACAGCAGCCTGGGAGCTGGAATGGAAACCCCAAGAGTGGGAAAAGGCCCACCTACTACTCTTTAGCAAAAAGGGGAATAGAGAATACCTCACTAACTACAGACCCATACAACTACAACAAACAGACAGCAAGGTTCTAGCCAATGTTATACATGAAAGGATACAAGATCACATTGAACGCAACCACATTATAGAAAACCTACAGTTTGGATTCAGGAGAAACGTCTCCATCGCACAATGCCTTTTCACATTCCTATCCTGCCTGGAAGATGGTAAAGCACACAACAAAAGCATTCACGTACTCTACCTGGACTTTGCAAAAGCCTTTGACTGCGTTAATCATGAACTGCTCTTTGCCACCCTAGAACACTACGGCATATGTCCTAAAATCATCAGGCTCATCCAAACCTTGTACGAAAATAATCACATGGAAACCTACGCCCCATACGGAAAAGGCACAACCACCATCAAATCCACACAAGGAGTAAAACAAGGATGCGTACTCTCCCCCATCCTCTACACGCTCTTTATCAACATTCTACTCACACAGTTGCGTACAAGCCAAAGAGGATATAAGCTAGAAAACGGACAAATAATCCCCAATGTCACCTTCTGCGATGACAATACCCTTATAGCGGGATCACACGAGGACATCCAGGCCCTACTCAAAATAGTAGAAGAATGGTGCAAGAATACCGGAATGCGCCTCAACCCCAGCAAATGCACATATACGTACAAAGAGCAACCAACCATCAATCCTACCAATCCTACCTACACACTAAAGGCCTGCAACCAGGAAATACCCCAAGTGAGCTGGAATAAGAGCCAACGACTGCTGGGACTAGAAGTCAACCTAGACCTAGACTGGAGTGACCAAGAAAATAAGTCAATCGACCAATTCAACACGGACCTACTCAAAATATACAACACTTGCCTCAACTTCAAACAAAAAGCCAAGGTCATTAACCTTGTTTTTGCACCAAAAATATACTACAGAATGGCATACTTCATGTACACCAAGAACTCACTCGACCTACTCAATAAATTAGCTACAGACACAGTCAAAAGCACGGCACACCTTCCAGGCAACACAGCAGACCACCTACTGTGGCGCAGCCCCAGAAGCGGTGGAGTAGGCTTAAGCAACCTCGAAGACCACAATAAGGCCACTTTCCTCACCACTGTTATCAACCATGGACTTAACTCCCAAAACCTAAGTGTCAGCACAGCCACCAAACATATGCTGTTCAACTGCTCAGGCCCCACCAGACGTAGCTGGGACGTAGCCACCAGCAACCTCCCAATAAGGGTGGACAACACCACACCACGCACAGAGGTAACTACATGGA
>JAJTIF010000130.1 GCA_021299675.1 Pseudomonadota bacterium
CTTCGGAGGGCCTTCTTATTTAAGGATGAAGAGATGAGATTACTAGCGATCCTCTGGGCCCTGGGCCTCGCCCCTGCCTACGCCCAAACCTGCACCCAACTCAAAGACTGCCTTAATATTGCTTCAAAGCTCTCGGGCATCACCTTTCTCTTGGACAAAGGGGTGATTGAGGGTAACCCGAAAGTCAAAGGCATGCTCTTTAATCCTGATAATTCAGACACTCTTCTCACGGATCTTTTGATTGAGCAGAAGCTGGCCCTCGAACAAACAGGTAGTCCGAATCTGTATAAAATCATCAAGCTCCCAAGTGTGGGCGAGCCCATCAAAGTTGATCTTAAAAATGGTGTGCCAGCGAATCTTCATCCCGCTGTCTTGGTGGAGATGAGTTACACTTCTAAGAATAAAAAAAATCAGACCCAGAGTCTGCATGTCCGCGAAGCTCGAGTCATGCTTAAAAAGTGGCGCGAGACGGATAAGTGAAGCTCAGCGATCTTCTTCCTCATCTTTTGCATGCCTTCAAATCAGAAAGTGATCTGGTGCGTGCGATCGAAGAGATCTCTCTTAAGTTTACTAAAGAGCGTGACTTCATCGGTGATTACTTGCAGGACCCAAGACTTGTTTCTGCTTACGCCGCTTTCTACCTCTCTACCAATCTGCCCAAACTCGCCGCGGTCACCCATTGGTTGACGGAGGTTGAGCAAGAAGAATTGAAGCAGTTTGACCTAATCGATGTGGGCGCAGGCCCAGGCACCTTCAGCTTGGCTTGGCGTGAACTCGTGGGCACCAAGAGTGCGATGATTGAAACCTCAAAACTCATGCGCGAGCAAGCGACCAAGTTTTATCAGGGGCTCTATCAGGAAGAGGCGCTCTTTAAGCCAGAACTGCTGCCACAGAGAAAACTGCTGCTCTTTGGGCACTCCCTGAATGAAATGGGGGTGGAGGCTGGACTTGAGTACATCAAAAAATACAATCCAGAAAAAATTTGGCTCTTAGAGCCCGGGACCAAACAAAGTTTCGCACTCGCCCTCAGCCTACGAGAGAGTCTCATCGCTCAAAAATGGCAGGTGCGTTTTCCCTGCCTCGGCCAGGCGGAGTGTCCGATGAAGAACACGGACGACTGGTGCCACCAATACCTGCATGTCACGCATGATCCGCAGGTCGAGCGTCTCACCCAGCTGGCGAGCCGCGATCGACGTCATCTTCCCATGACCGTGATGATGTTTCAGCGAGAGGCGAGAGTGGCTGAGACGGAGCAGCTCGCCCGAATTGTCCGCGTGTTTCCCCAAACTAAGTTCTCCCATGAGTGGCAGGTGTGCCGTGAGCAGGATGAAAGATTGGTGCTTGCTAGGTGTGAGTTTCCTTTTAAGTTATCCACTAAAGAGGAAAATAAAAAAATATCAGATTGGCTGGCGGGTCATGAAATCCGCTTTGAAGTGGTAAAAGAGTTGGCTGATCGTGTTCGGATTAAACTTGTCTGAGTTACTTCTTTTTTACTCTCGCAATATTCAAATCGATCCCAGAACTTTTCTGAATAGAGTAGGCGAAATACATCCAGACCTGATTGTCCGCGTCCCGGTAGAGACTGGGTTCACCGATAGCCGTGACCCGACCCGTGTGGGAGTGGCTGCCCTCAACACCGAGGTGTAAGACCAGGCTCCCAAAAGAACTCGGGTTGGTGAGATCAGTGGTCGAGACCACTGCTTTGGAAATGATGAGTCCGTGTAAGAGTGAGTAGTAGAGATTGTTTTCAAAAAAATAGGGCTGATACTTGTCTGTTCCCGCGTTACCGAGCCCGAGTTGAGCTTTGCTGCCGAAACCAGCTCCATCCTCACTGGCAAAGTAAAGCTCTCTTGAACCTAAAGCGCGAGATTCATCATCCCAGAATACAAAACCGCTTGTGCCACTGTAATAGAGTGAACTGGCGGGGTTTCCCGCTTGATGCGTGAGCCCAGAGATACTAAGCGGAGTGGCCCGCCAGTCACTTCGCTGGAGGGTGCCAAAACTGCGGTTTATTCTCCCTAAGAGATTCGTGGAGAGCGACAAATCGATGGTCGCTCTTTGCAGCTGGTTGCCGGAGCCTAGAATGGGGTCTCCGATGGAAAAGTACATCTCATAGGTAGATCCAGAGATCTTTTTTCTGAAAGTAAAACCAAAGGGGAGTCCCCAGATGGATCCACTCCAGTCCATGTAAAGAGGAGCTGGAGCTTTAAAACTGCCGTCTGATTGTTTTCGAAAAACATAGCTGCTCACAGGAGGACTCGCATTCGTGGTGTCTGCTGGATCGGTGAGGGCACTGGAGTGGACAATCGCGGTGGGACTTACGATGCGATCGGCATAGGGCATCTGTGGTCGCCAAGCCTGGTAGGTCGCCCATGAGTTTCTACTGCAGCTTGGAGTCGTGGCCAGTGTTCCGTCAAGGATACACTGGAAGAGAGAAACGGGAGAGTAAGTGGAGACGATGAGAAACTCACCATCGGGACTGATCTCGGGAGAGTCCTCCCAGCCATCGGTGTTGACAAAACCTGGGACC
>JAJTIF010000078.1 GCA_021299675.1 Pseudomonadota bacterium
ACAGTCCAGGAGCGGCTCTATACTCTAAACCCAGAGTAAGCTCGGTCGTGTCGACCACGTCGTACTCGACGGCGTAACCCGGGACTTTTATCACTGAATTCTCGAGACCCTTGATGGATCGAATAAATGCCTCTTGAACCTCCGCAGGCAAGGAAGAGCTAATCCCACTTGGGTAAACCGTGTCTAGATTAAGGCCCTCTGGCTCCACAAAGACGTGATGAACATTGCGATCCGGATAACGAAAGGCCTTATCTTCAATAGAAGGACAATAGCGAGCGCCTACCCCGGTGATTTGCCCGTTATACATCGGAGATAATTCTTTGTTCTGACGGATAATCGAGAGCGTTTTTTCGTTGGTGTAAGTTAAGTAACAAGAAACCTGTTCACTAAAACGGCTATTACTTGGATGAAGACAGTGAAAATTGCGAGTCTCAGCATCTGATGGCTGCTCTTCCATCACGCTTTTATCAATTGAGGTGATTAGCAGACGAGAGGGCGTACCGGTCTTAAACCTAGCTGGGCGAGTTTTGATTTCTTTGAAAATCTCTGTGAGTCCGTCAGCTGCATCAGCATCAACCCTTCCGCCCATTCTTTGGTTTTGTCCTTGGTGAAGCTTTCCGCCCAAGAAAGTACCGACTGTCATAACTACTTTTTTAGCAAAGAGTGACTGATAAGCGGTTTCGAGTGAAAAACCACCATCAAGCCTCGATAGGCCTGTCAGACGCTCGCGAACGACTGTTATGTTTTTAATCTGCGATATGAGCTCTTCTGCTTCAAGAGAGTATTTCTCTTTATCAATTTGAACCCGAGTGGATTGTACCGCCAGGCCCTTGGAGTCGTTGAGGGTACGATACTGAATGCCTGCCCTATCAGCCAGGATACCCATGAGGCCACCGAGGGCATCAAGCTCGCGCACAACCTGACCCTTACCTACTCCGCCTACGGATGGGTTGCAGGGTGCAGAACCTAGTCCAACGCCAGCCAATGTCACGATAGCAACAGAAAGATCAAACTGAGAAGCGATCCAGGCTGCCTCAAGGCCAGCATGACCGCCACCAACAACTATCACGTCAAATTTTTTCATTTTGTTCCACGTGGAACATTTCATTTACCAATACAGAAATTGGCAAAGATATGGTCCAGCACCTCGTCCGGTGAAACTATGCCCAAAAGATCCTCTAGGCAATGGGCTAAGGTATTTAATTCATGAGAAAGAATAGCAATATCTGACTCAATTGCTAAGGTGGTCCCATAGGACCGCGAGGCGCGATAAGTGTCTAATATTACTGTTTTTTGCCGCTCCTGAAGGATAGGATCTTTGGTTGTTAGCTCTAAATATTTACTATTGAGCTGCGCAAACAAGGGCTTGATATTACTATGATCTGTCAGGGATAACTGTGTGTGCCCCGATAGGACCACACCGGTTTTTTGTTCAAGCTCCAAAAGTGATGGGGCGAAATGACTTGAATCAGAGTGAGTCAGCAAAATAGTGTCAAAATTAAGCTTCAGAAGCTCAACAAGATCATCTGGCTTAGTTTCTAAAGGATTTATAAGCAATACTTTGTAAAATGCTCTCTCGATACGCTCTTTTCCTCTCAGAATACCCTGTGCCTCAACTACATCTGATGAGTGACGAATGCCGGCGGTATCAATGAGGCGATAAATGACTCCTTCTAGTGAAAAATCTTCCGAAAGATAATCACGAGTGGTTCCTGCTACTGGAGTCACAATCGCACGATTTTCTCCGAGTATAAGATTAAAAAGTGTCGATTTACCTGCGTTGGGCTGGCCAGCCAGGACAACCTCAGGACGCAAGAGTGAGGAGGAATCAACTAAGGTGCGAGAATGAAGAAACGAGATTTTCTCAAAGAATAATTTCCAGCTCGAACGCAGATTATCCCATGCCTCAGCCTCTCCTACATCTTCATGGAAGTCTAAGAGCAACTCAAGCGAAGCCTTATGGTTTTTATAGTAAGAGTAGAGCTCTAGGTAATGATGGTGAAGCTCACCGTGCATTAAACTTAAGCCCTGTGAAAGTGCCAAGGGCGTGTTGGCATTTAGAAATAAATCCAGCCCTTCAGCCTGTGAGAGAGTGAGTTTATTATTGCCCAAAGCACGTCTGGTAAACTCACCGGGATCTGCTTGGCGAAAGCCCGGTAGACCAGAGAGAAAATCTACAAATCGCCTAACATTGAGAACATTACCGTGGACATAAAGCTCTAATAAATCTTCGCCCGTGTAACTTTTTGGGCCAGGAAAATAACAATAACAAAGATCATCCCAGTTATCACCTTCGACCACAAAATTTGAACGATGCATTTTAAAAGCAGTGAACTTGGCGTTGGAAAAGAAACGTTGAATTTGTGAAAGAAAATTCTTACCGGAGACCCTGATAATAGCGATGGCTGCATGAGCCTGGTTTCCCGAGGCGCATGCAACAATTACTTTATCGTCTTGCTTCATACAACAACGGGTTTTTCTGATTTACCAGAGATCTTAAACACAAGCATCTGTTGGCCAATGGCTAAAAGGGTTGAGGTTAAAATATATAAAGATAATCCAGAAGGCAGATCTTTCATGATGAAACCAAAAATGATTGGCATAAACATGAAAACTTTCTTTTGAACCGGATCAGTCACTGTTGTAGGAGTTAATTTTTGCTGAAGAAACATCGCTGCCGTCATAAGTAAGGGCAATACAAAATAAGGATCCTTGTTTGAGAGATCCACGAGCCATCCATAAAAGGGCGCATTTACAAGCTCTACAGCGGAATAAAGAACTTTATAAAAGGCAAAAAATACAGGCAATTGGGCAATTAGTGGTAAGCATCCACTCACGGGATTAGCGCCGGAGCGCTTAAAAAGGTCCATGCTCTCTTTTTGGAGTCTCATTGGATCGTCTTTAAACTTTTCACGGATCTTGGTGAGCTCCGGCTGAATGATCTGCATCTTTTTCATGCTTACAAAGCTCTTGTACTGAAGAGGGAAAGTAATCAAGCGCACCAAAAAAGTGAGGAGGATAATGGCAATACCGTAATTAGGAACAAGCTTATAGAAAAATTGCAGCCCACGCAGAATGAGTTCCGCAAAGAACCCCCAAAAGCCGAAATCAACCGCATGCTTCAGATAGCGGCCAAGTGAGGTGAGATAATTATATTCTTTAACTAAATAGACCAAATCAAAGTCTAACTTTTCAACGGTATAATTGGGGAAAAGCTGCATTTTTCCCTCTGGAAGACTCTTCACCACCAGGCCCTGAGCCTGGGCAAAGCTGACGCCGAAAAGATGATAATTGAAATCAATTCCCGCCCAATGAACTGAGGCATCTGCCAGTGAATCGTCACCGATTGAAAGATGGTTCAAAGATGTATCGTAGTAAGAGAAGTTTCTTTCTTGGCCGTTTTCAAGCTTTTTTACATTCGTGTTGAAAACATAGCGGTATTTAAATGGGGCCTTAGCTGTGATTTTGAAATTAACAAAATCAGCAGAGCTCACATCCAGTTCTGCGCGAAAACCATACTGCGCACTCTCTCCCACCCAACGAGTTTCAGTTTGCTCAACAGTAGTAAAAATCACCTGAGCAAACTTTTGACCCTCCGGAGCGAGCTCTAGTTGAAACGCTTGAGGAGCCTCAACGATTGAGAGGAAATCGAAAGTCGCTTTTTTACTATCAACAGATAAAACCTTTAAATCATTAGTAAAAGTAAGGCCCAGGGTTGCCCCTACCAGCTTAATGGACTCGGACTGGGCAACTGGTTCTATAGGACCATCTTCCGCTTTGGGTGCCTGGGCCAGAGTCGAAGAAGGAATACTTTGTGCTGTTTCAGCAACAGCTGCCACACCATCTTTAGGAGCCTGAGGTGTAGGTGCGAAATAATACTGCCACCCAAAAAGGATCATTCCCGAGAGAACAATGGCGAAAAAAGCATTCTTTTGATCTGAAGACATGACTACTACCTTTCTGTTTTTTCCGGCACAGGATCATAACCACCTGGATGCCAGGGATGACAACGACTTATACGTGTAATGGTGTACCACAGAGCTTTTGGAGCTGAAAACCGATGAAAGCACTGTTGTGAATAATCTGAGCATGTAGGATGAAAGCGGCAGTTGGGTCCAAGCAATGGAGAAACAAAATAGCGATATAACCGAATCAGCAGAAGAAAGAGAAATTTCATTTTCTGAGATGCAGTCTTGAAAGTGCCTTCTTAAAGGACTGCACCAGTTGAGCTTCGTCGGCAATTTTGTGTGCACCCACCAGCAGTATATCGAGAGGTATTTCCTGGCGGAGAGGATTTTTTCTAAACTCTTCTCGTAAAAGACGTTTAATTCTATTTCTTCTAACAGAATTACCTTGTTTTGAAGAAATACTCATACCAAGACGGGCGTGGGGAAGATTAAGGCGAGATGCTTTAGAATAAATAATAAGCGGGGACTCAAAGTCTTTACGACTCTGGTCCCGCAGGTAAGAAAAATCTTTCTTTAATAAAACACGGTAACTCTTAGGAAAAGAATTACCTAGTTGGATCACTTTGTACCAGTAGCAACAGTCAAGCGCTTACGGCCCTTAGAACGACGACGATTAATAACATCGCGACCGCCCTTAGTTTCCATACGAGCAAGAAAGCCGTGGTCACGGAGACGCTTTGTTTTCTTTGGCTGCCAAGTTCTGATTCTCTTCATGGTAATCCTTCCACACTTTTAAATTTAAAGGTCCCTAGAGGTACCTAATTTCAATGCGACGGTCAATAATATTTATCTCTTTTGACTCTTCGCTAGTAGGAAATGTTTACGGGTTAAGTTGAAAAAGGGCCAGCAGAATGTTACCTACTCCCCCTACAAAAAATCAGCTTGTGAGACAAATGACTCAAAAATTTCCATTTGATCAATTTTTAAAGTGGGAAGAAGAGAATACTACCCTCTTGAAGGCTCCGCTTAACCAAAACAAGCCAGCCGCAGAGCAGCAACCGCCGAAGGTAGATGGTGGCTTTGAAGAACTAAAACTACTAGGTCACGAGATTAAAGAAGCCTTAAAAAATTACATCACCAGCGCACAGTTTTCATCCTACTTCTCTGACACATTCCAGGTAACCAATTTTGACTCTCAAAACATAGAGTTCACTGTTACGACAGCTTTTATAAAAAGAGTCATAGAGACACAGTTTCTCGATGATTTAAAAAAATCGATATTGGATGTTTTGGGCCGTCCCTACGAAGTAAGCTTCAAAACATTTCAGGCAAAAACACAAAGCCTGAGCTCTAATAACGAAAACATCCTAAAAGAGCTCAAAAAACCCTCAAATGCCAAGGATAATACCTTTATTATCTCAGAGCTCACCACGACTAAATCAGATGCTGATTACATCGTTGCAAGCAAGACTCTCGATCACTTTGATAATTCAAATAAATCAAACAAGATTGACTCAAATAAGTCATTTCAGAACTTTGTGGTTGGTCCATCGAATAATCTCGCTAACGCATCTGCTATGGCAGTTGCTAGAGATCCAGGCATGGTTTACCCAAGCCTCTATATATATGGTAATTCTGGGCTCGGAAAAACGCACCTTATTCACGCCATAGCTAACCATATCATTCAACACAGGCCCCACCTGAAAATCCGCTTCACCTCATGCACAAACATGATGAATGAATACGTCGAAAGTACGCTAAAAAATAAAAGACTCGATTTTTACCGGGAATATACTCAATCCGTAGATATTTTAATTATTGATGATATCCACGACTTATCTGGAAAGACTCAAACACAAGAGCAGTTTTTCCACATTTTCAATGATCTGAGTAACCAGAAGAAACAGCTGATTTTTACCTCTGATAAAACGCCAAAAGAAATCGCAGGAATCGAGGAAAGAATCAGAACGCGCCTGAGTTCATCGCTTTCTGTAGAAATCCAGCAACCTGACCTAGAAACCAGGATTGCGATTCTTAAGACAAAGGCCCAAGAAAAAGATTTCTTCGTTTCAGATGAAATTTTAGCCCTCATCGCGAAATGTGTTAAAACGAGCGTAAGAGAGCTAGAAGGTAACCTGATTCAGCTCAAAGCCTACTATGACCTTACTAACGTAGACATCGATATGGAGCTTGCCAGGGAATACCTGAAGCTGGATGAGCACATAGAAAGCAATAAGCTTATCAGTGTTGATTCAATCACAAAAACTGTGGCTCACTACTACAAGATCCCCTTGGGTGACATACGAGGTAAATCAAAAACAAAAGATATTGTTTTGGCTCGTCAGGTCGCAATGTATCTTATTCATCAACATCTCAGAAAAACCTTAACTGAGATTGCTCACTTCTTTGGAAAAAAAGATCATACGACCCCCATGTATAATATCGATCTTGTGAAAAAGAAGCTGAAATCAGATCAAACCTTCGCTCAACAGCTCCTCGAAATCGAAAAAATGCTTTAATTTTCAATTTTGTACACAGCTACACACATGAGATTATGTGGGTATCTGTTTATCCACGGCCTATCCTCAGAAAATCCTCAGGGTGAATGGGGAAAAAAGAATAGAAAACACTAAACAACTCTGTGAGTACAAATCAAAATCATAGAGGGTCGTGGATAAGACCGTTTAGAATTTAAAAATATGAGTATAAAGTTAGAATAAATCGCAGATATACGAAGGAGAAAAAAAATAACCCTTCGCGAAAGTGGAATTGAGAGGAAATCAGACTGAAATAACCCACTGAAATTTCGAGACTTTCTGCTTATACACGGTTTCCACGGACTATCATTATTATTCTTTTTATTAATATATATAAATATAAAACAGGGCTACCTGCAGGTGACCTTGAAAAACAATCCCTGCAGTGGTTAAGTGTTTTCTCTGTTCAAGAGGAAAAGTATGAAATTCGTAATACAAGCACAGATTCTAAGAGACGCTATTGGGAAGTTGTTAACAGTCGTTGACCGAAAGAACTCACGACCCATTCTCACGAATTGTTTAATTAAAGCTCAGCAAAACACCCTGGAAATTGTCGCCACTGACCTAGAGGTGTCTGCGAAAATTATTTTAAAAGCACAGGTTGAAGAAAGCGGAAGTGTTTGTCTCAATACAAAAAATATCGCTGATATCCTCAGAGAACTACCCAATGATGAGGTTAAACTGAGTGTTGATAGTGGAAATCAACTGAAGTTAATTTGTAAAAAGATTGATTATCAGCTCATGGTATCAAGCCCAGAAGAATTTCCTCAACTCAGCTTTACAAGCACAGGCTCTCAGTTCAGATTGAAATCTAAGCAAGTCTCAGAAATCATCGATAAGACATCTCATGCAATCTCGACCGACGAGACCAGATTGTACCTTAATGGTATTTTCCTCCAACAATTTGATAACAAGCTAAGATCTGTTGCTATTGACGGGCATAGATTAGCCTTGCTTGATACCGCTGAGTTCATTGGGAATAACAAGAATCTTGTTGATGGGGTTATCATTCCAAGAAAAGGTATAACCGAACTCAAAAAGATGGCTGAGACATTTCCAGAGAGAGAACTAACGATTTCTCTTGATGATTCTTTCATGTTTGTTCAGGCCAATGAAGATTACTTTCTTTCGGTTCGTCTCATCGCAAGAGAATACCCAAAGTATCAAACCGTTATTCCAGCTAAAACAGCCTTTAGCTTTGGCATTGAAAGAAATGCGGTGATGAATGCCGTTAAAAGAATTCGAATTCTTTCTAACGAAAAAACAAATGGTATCAAGTTTGCCATCAAGGAAAATGAACTTGTTATCTCTACCAAGCACCCAGCAATGGGAGAAGCTATTGAGATACTGCCAATTCATTATACCGGCAAAACAATGGATATCGGCTTCAATGCTAAGTATCTTCTCGACTCACTCAGTGTGATGAGTGACGGTGCAGATGTTATTTTTGAGTTCAACAATGAACTAAGCCCTGTGGTTGTGAAATCAACAGATCTTCCAGACTACATTGGCATCATCATGCCTCTAAAAATATAATTTAAATCCACATGAAAATTCAGCGGCTCAGGGCTGAAAACTTTCGGAATTTAGATTCAACGGTGTATGAGTTCGCTGAAAATATAAACTGCATTTTTGGACCAAACGGCAATGGTAAGACCAACCTGCTTGAGGCTATCTACTACCTAACTAACAGAAAAAGTTTTAGGAAAAACACCGATTATCCCCAGCTTCTAAATATTGAAGGGGAAAAACAGGAAATTTATCTTTCTTCATCTTTCGAAGATGACGGGCAATCGGTCGCTTTGTCTGGGAAGATAAAATCTGAATCTGAAGAATGGTACTTAAATAACCAAACAGAAAAACCGAGAATCAAGGCTCAGTCGGTATTTATAAATCCCTTTGATTCATACTCATTTCATACTAGTTCAAGCTTTAGAAGGGCCTGGATGGATCAGCATCTGGGACAATTGGATAAAAACTACAAGTCGACCTTGGCCAAGTTTCAAAAGGCGCTAAGGTTCAGAAATTCAATTTTAAGCCAATATCCTAATTCCCAGACAAAGCTTCAGCTGATGAGCTTGGATGAAAATTTTGCCCAATTAAGCGCTTCTCTGACCCAATTTCGAATGGAGTGGATGGAAAAGCTTTCAGAACTCATAGCGCCAACGTTTAAAGATATTTTTGCTGAACAGCATGAATTAAAACTCAGTTTAGATACAAAATTTCAACATTGGACAGCCGACCAGATTTATAACCACTATCGGCTGACTGAAAACAAGGACTTTGAGGCTCGACACACGAGCTCTGGGGTGCACCGCGACGATTGCCAGTTTTTCTTCGATGGTTTGAACTCTTTTGAGTTCTGTTCATTAGGCCAACAAAAGATGAGTTTTCTCTCTCTGAAGTTTGCTTTTATAGAGCTTTTTAGGTACAAATTAACATTCTATCCTATTGTTTTAATTGATGATGTTTCGGGTGAATTAGATAGTTTGCGTTGGAAAAACTTAATCCAGTTTTTAACTCAAAAATCTTTTCAAGTTCTGATCACAACTGCCAATGAAAACTTCAGGATTGAATTAGAAAAAATCCCCCGTGTTCATCAAATTCTGATTGAGCAAGGACGTCCCGTTTCCCAAGGATAGGAGTAAGCGCATGACGCAAGAAACGACCGAAAGCATTTCCAAGGTCACCACTGAATATGGTGCTGACAAAATCAAAATCCTAGAAGGACTAGAGGCTGTTCGTAAGCGCCCTGGGATGTATATCGGTGACACTGGCTTTCGCGGTTTTCACCACTGCGTATATGAAATCGTAGACAACGCTGTTGATGAAGCGCTTGCCGGATACTGCACCGATATCAAGGTCGTCATTCATGTGGATAATTCTCTTACGGTTGTCGATAACGGTCGTGGTATTCCAGTAGACTTGCACCCAACAGAAAAAGTTTCTGCCGCCGAGATTGTTTATACAAAACTCCATGCTGGTGGAAAATTTAATGAAGACGGCGGAGCTTATAAAGTATCTGGTGGTCTCCACGGTGTGGGTGCATCGGTTGTAAATGCCCTCTCAAAGTGGGTTAAACTTGAAATTAAAAAAGGTGGCAAAGTCCACAAGCTCGAATTCATCAAAGGTGTCGCCAAAGAGCCACTAAAGGTTGTTGGTGACTGCGAAGTTAAAGACACTGGAACAGCCGTTACTTTTAAAGCAGATAACGAAATCTTTGAAGTCCACGATTATAATTACGACACACTGGCAAACCGCTTTCGTGAAATGGCTTTTTTGAATAAAGGCCTTAAAATTGCACTCTTTGATGAAAGAAGTGAAAAGGGCGAAACATTTCACTATGAAGGCGGGATTGCCGAATTCGTGAGCTACCTGAACAGAGCAAAAACGCCAATTCACAAAGAACCTATTTATCTCACACAAACTCGCGACGATTATGAGATTGAGCTCGCTATGCAGTGGACAGACTCCTACTCGGAAGTCCTTACTTCATACGCCAACAACATCAATACTCCTGAGGGTGGCACACACGTTTCCGGCTTTAAAACAGCCCTGACCAGAGTGCTAAACAATTACGCCAAAGATAACAACATCCTGAAAAATGTTAAGATCACACTGACTGGCGATGATATGCGCGAAGGGCTTACAGCGATTGTTTCTGTGAAGCTTAAAAACCCACAGTTTGAAGGGCAAACAAAGTCGAAACTAGGCAATTCTGAAGTCGAAGGGATCGTGAATTCCTTAGTCGGGGAAAGAGTCAAAATCTATCTCGAAGAAAATCCAAACGTCGGTAAAACGATTCTGAAAAAATCAATCGATGCGGCTGCTGCACGTGAGGCGGCTCGTAAGGCCCGTGAACTCACTCGAAGAAAGACCGCCCTGGATTTCTCGGGACTACCGGGGAAAATGGCTGACTGCCAAGAGAAAAACCCAGAGCTTTGCGAGATCTATATCGTCGAGGGTGACTCAGCGGGTGGATCAGCGAAGCAGGGACGTGATCGTAAGACACAAGCCGTCCTACCGCTTAAGGGTAAAATCCTTAACGTTGAGAAGGCTCGTTACGACAAAATGCTCGGCAACGATGAAATTAAAATGCTCGTTCAGGCCATCGGAACAAGCATCGGTAAGGATAGTTTTGATATCACTAAGCTTCGTTATCACAAAATTGTGATCATGACCGATGCTGACGTAGACGGTGCGCACATTAGAACTCTTCTCCTCACGCTTTTCTATCGTCAATTCCCGGAAATCGTCGAACGAGGCCACCTGTACATTGCCCAGCCTCCCCTTTTTAAATACAAGAAAAATAAGATGGAGCGCTATCTCAAGGACGAAAAAGAACTTGAGGCGTTTGTCGTCGCCAGCTCACTTAATGACTGTGACGTAGCTGTTGATGGAACAAAAATTGAGCTCGAGCTCGCCAAAACCATCGTCAATAAGTACAGAAATTATTGGTCAACACTCGACTCATATGATCGCCACTATGACGCGGATTTCTTGAAGACGATGATGGAAGGCGGTCGTATTACGATCGAAATGCTAAAAGACAAGTCAAAGCTCGAAGCACACATTGAAAGTTTAAAATCTAAGATCACCTCAAAAGTTCTCAAAAAGTACACTCTCGGGGTAAGCGAGGACGCGAAGAATCTTTCATGGCAAATCACAATAAAAATTGAATCAGCCCTGAAAACTAAAAATTTCAGAATCGGTCACAGCTTCATCGATTCGAGCGAGTACGAGGATTTGGTTAACCACTATGAAGGTGTTCAAAAATATATCACCTCAAAAATTAGCTTTATCCGCGGCAATGATAAAAAAGAATTTGCAGGCCTGAAAGACTTTGCTGAGTTCGTGTCTGAGGAAGGTCGCCAAGGCGCCTATATCCAACGCTATAAGGGTCTTGGCGAAATGAACCCAGAGCAACTCTGGGAAACCACGATGTCTCACGACAACCGCACGCTTCTTCAGGTGAAAATTGAAGACACCATTGATGCCGACCAGGTTTTCTCCATTCTCATGGGTGATAACGTCGAGCCAAGAAGAGAGTTTGTGGAACAAAATGCACTGAATGTGCGTAACCTGGATATTTAATTATGACGAACGAATCAAACACTCCGAATAATGGAAATATTGCACCTCTTCTTATCCAAGACGAGATGAAGAGCTGCTACCTTGACTACGCCATGTCGGTCATCGTTGGTCGCGCCTTACCAGATGTCCGCGACGGCTTTAAGCCCGTTCACCGCCGTATCTTGTTTGCCATGCACATGCTTAATAACTATGCAGGTCGCCCTTACCTAAAGTCGGCCCGTGTTGTTGGTGATGTTATCGGTAAATATCACCCCCATGGTGACTCCGCCGTTTATGGCGCCATGGTTCGTTTGGCGCAAGATTTCTCAATGAGATACCCAATCATTGATGGTCAAGGAAACTTCGGATCAATTGACGGAGATAACGCTGCGGCCATGCGATACACAGAGGTTCGTATGCACAAGATGGCAAACGACATCCTCGATGACATCGATAAAGAAACAGTCGACTGGCAAGAAAACTACGACGGATCCCTTCAGGAACCCACCGTGCTTCCTACCAAGGTTCCCAATCTTTTAATTAACGGTTCATCTGGTATTGCTGTGGGAATGGCGACCAATATTCCACCACACAATCTAACAGAAATTTCTGATGGCTTAATTCAATTGATCGATAACCCAGACATGACTGTTCATGATCTGGTAAAAATTATTCCAGGCCCCGACTTCCCCACTGGTGGAGCCATTCATGGAACGACTGGGATCCAGCAGGCATACCACACAGGTAAGGGTGTCATCCAAATCCGCGCCAAAGCTGAAATTGAAGTTAAAAAAAATGATCGTGAAAGTATCGTCATCACAGAAATCCCCTATCAGGTCAACAAGTCTAAGCTGATTGAGAGAATGGCTGAGCTTGTTCGCGACAAGGAAATAGAAGGAATTTCAGACATCCGGGACGAATCTTCTCGCGAGGGCATTCGTGTCGTGATTGATGTGAAGAAAGGTGAAAACTCATCCGTACTCCTCAATCGCCTCTACAAGCAAACGCAAATGCAGGTGTCTTTCGGCATCATCTTCTTGTCCATTTCTAATGGTCAGCCGAAGGTGATGAACCTTAAGGAAATGCTCCAGTGCTTTATTGAGCATCGCCGTGAAGTTGTTATTCGTAGAACAACTTATGAGCTTAAGAAGGCCAAAGAGCGCGCTCACATCTTAGAAGGCTTAAAAATTGCCGTTGAGAATATCGACGCAATTGTAGAGCTCGTGAAAAAAGCCGAGGGTCCTCAGCAGGCTAAAGAGCAGTTGATGACTCGTTTTACGATGTCAGCTATCCAGGCACAAGCTGTGTTGGATATGCGACTCCAGCGTCTTACTGGCCTCGAGCGCGACAAGATTATTGCTGACTACCAGGCTGTAATGAAAGAGATTGCACGCCTCGAAGAAATCCTTGGCAGCGAAACGCTTATTGCCGGCATCATCCGCAACGAGTTTCTGTCTATGAAAGAACTCTACAGTGATGAGAGACGCACCGAAATCGTCGCTCAAGCCGACGAGTTCCAGATGGAAGATCTTATCGCTAACGAAGAAGTTATCGTGACGATTACCCACAAAGGTTATCTCAAGAGAATGGCTATCGATACCTATCGCTCACAAAAACGTGGTGGTAAGGGCGTTAAGGGTGCTGACCTAGATGAAGACTTCTACACCTCCATCTTTACGGCTGAAACCCATGACACGCTCATGATTTTCACTGATAAGGGCACGGTCTTTACGCTTAAGGTTTATCAGATCCCAGAGGGCATGCGCACCTCCAAGGGTAGAAACGTTGTAAATCTTCTCACTATCCCTGCAGGCGAAAAAGTTCAGCAGATTATTGTGGTTCCAAAAGAGAGAGACGGAAAGTTCCTCATCATCTCAACGGATCACGGTATTGTTAAGCGCTCAGAGCTCAATGAGTATAAAAACGTAAAATCTAGTGGCATCAAGGCCATTAAGGTTCAAGACGGTGACGCTGTAAATGCCGTCAGAATCACAGATGGCAAAAAAGACGTCCTTCTCTGCTCAAACGGTGGAAAGACCATTCGCTTTAACGAAGAGGACGCCAGGGCCATGGGCCGTGTTTCTCAAGGTGTGAAAGGAATGAATCTTGAGGAAGGCGAAAAGATTATCGGCATGGAGATTCTAGAGCCCGGCACTGAGATTTTAACAGTGACTGATCGTGGGTACGGTAAGCGTTCTGAGGAAGCAGAGTACCGGACACAGACTCGAGGCGGAAAGGGTATCTTGGCGATGAAGCTAACTGATAAGACCGGAAACATTGTTTCAATTAAGCCGGTTACCGAGCGTGATGATCTGATGATCATTACTGACAAGGGTCAAGTTATTCGAACAAAGATTTCCGGCATCTCACTTTTGGGTAGAAACACTCAAGGCGTGCGTCTGATTAATGTAAAAGCAGATGAAAAAGTTGTCGCCGTAGAGAAGATCATTGACCCAGATGAAGGCCCGGAAGAGGGCTCAGAAGGATCTGAGGGTGCACCTGAGACTCATTAAAAAGAAAGCCCCACTTCTTGTGGGGCTTTTACTTTCATTTAGCTGTGACTTTACTTCGGGGCTGAATAGAGAAATTCTGGTGGCGCAAGATTACGTTGAGTCTCAAAACTACGAAAAAGCAGCCGAAACATACGAGAGGTTACTTAAGCAAAATCCTGCCAAGCTCGTGCGCACCAAAATTCATTATCAGCTAGCAGAAATCTACTATCTCTACCTGAACCAACAAACACGCGCCCTAGTCCACTACAAATACATCGTGGACAATGACGATGATCCAAGAAACCAAGTTAGATCCCTAGAAAAAATCGCAGACATTAATTTTAATTTCTCAAAAAATTATCCGGAATCTATACGTGCTTACGGTACCCTTTTGAAGTTCCATCCCAGACTACAAAATGCGGATTACTATGACTTCAAGGTTGCCGAATCCTACTTTGAAAATAACGAACTAAGTAAAGCGGATCTACTTTTTTCAAAAATAGCCCTCAACACAAATCACCAAAACCACGTCGAGGCTTTTTACTATCAGGGTCTCATCCGCTTTTATCAGCAAAACTGGGATGCAGCAGTTGAGCGATGGTTGCAGTATATTAAGCGGGAAAAACGCAAAGATATCATTGTTAAAACAAAGTTCCTGATAGCCAACGCATATGAGTCTGGTGAAAAACTTAAAGAAGCCTATAACATTTACTACTCATTACTGGACGATCACCCAAACCCTGCGATGATTAGAGACCGGCTCAAGGCGCTTTACGAGCGTCGTGTGGCGAGAAAAAGATGAGCTCTCGAATGCCCCAAAAGTGGTGGCAGGTCATGGCCCTTGCCATGGGTTTACCCTCAATCATTATTGGTGTTTTTTTTGGTGTATACAGTCTGGTCCAAAGCCAAATTATTGGTTGGGGATGGGCGCTGATAATCATCCTGTTAGTGGTGGGAAATACTCTTTTTTTAATGGTGCGTTATGGAATGGTCAAAAAAGATTGATAACAGAAAGTATGCCATAGGGACATTCTTCGCCCTTGTAATCATTGCCTATGTCACCCGAGGGAGATTTCCAGACGTCATATATTTATTGGTCGTCACCCTTGGTTCTGCATTAAATCAATGGCTTATGTTTGTTATTTTGGGAAAAATATTTAAGCAAATCGCAGAAAACAAAAAATTTAGCCTCTATCAAAAGTTTCTTTTCTGGCTCCAAGTGGCCCTTAAGTTCTTTTTGTTGGGCAGCATTTTTTATGCATTAATTGTCCATGCTAGACACGTTGTGGCACAGGGCCTAATTCTCTACACATTTCAATTGATTATCCTTATCTTGAGTATTAAAAACATAGCGGATTCAATGAAAAAAGGTTCAGGCAAATGAATAAGTTATTCTTGTTAGGTGCCCTTATTCCAACAGCTGCTTTGGCGGGTGGATATACATTTATTGGTGAACTCTCTCACAAGCTCCATCTCGCTCAACACGTTATCACTTTTAGTGTTGTTGGAATTTTATTCCTGTTGATGGGTGTTCTTTATCGTTCAAAGATTTCTGGCGTAAAAAACACAGCCATCCCTGATCGCGGCATAACTTTCAGAAACCTTGTTGAAGCACTCGGGCAGTTTGTCTACAACCTCGCTCGCAACATCATGGGCGAAGAGCAGGCTAAGCGGTACTACACAGTTATCGTTCTGCTATTTAGCTTCATTTTCTTTAATAACGTTATCGGACTCGTTCCAGGCTTTTTGCCACCCACAGACAATTTCAACACGACTCTTGCTTTGGGAATCTTTGTTTTCCTTTACTACAACTATCAGGGCATTAAAGAGCAAGGAATCGTTGGCCACATTAAGCACTTCATGGGCCCCGTCTGGTATCTTGCGATTCTTATTTTTCCAATCGAACTTATTTCACACTCAGTTCGTCCGCTCTCGCTGGGTCTTCGCTTGAAAGGGAATATGGAGGGTGACCACTTGGTTCTTTCTATTTTCTCTAATCTTGTTCCCTACATTGTGCCGATCCCCTTCTATATCATCGGACTATTCGTGTGTTTTATGCAGGCATTCGTTTTTACACTTCTGACTATGGTTTACATTAGTCTTGCGACGGCTCATCACGATCATGAAGAGCACGCACACTAAGTAGAGCATAGAAAGATATTTAACCAATAGAACGCTAAGGCGTTCATAAAAAAGGATTAGAAAATGGAATTGAACTCATGGTTGGCAATCGCTTCAGGTCTCACAATCACTTCAGCAGCTATCGGTGGAGCTATGGCTCAATCTAAGGCTGCTTCAGTAGCTCTCGAAGGTATCGCTCGTAACCCAGCTGCAGCTGACAAGCTTTTCACTCCGATGATCATTGCTCTTGCTCTTATCGAATCTCTTGTAATTTACGCGTTCGTAATCGCGTTCTTGATCAAGCCAACTCTTTAATTTCTTTGCCCCAGGGCAAATGTCTTTAAAATGAGGGTCCCTTTTAGGGGCCCTTTTTTTTGTAAAAAATACCCAGTTGCCCCACCTGGCCCTCAATATCCACTACCATAACTTCAACCACTTAAAACAACCTATCCAGGAGAACCCATGAAGTTTGTTGCCGCTATGCTTGTGTCGCTTATGACCGTTTCAGCTTTTGCCCAATCAAGAGTTCGTGATGGAAGCATTGATCTTGGAAACGGAAGATCAACGATTCGAATTGAAATTGGTGACGATAGAGATGAGCGTGAAATGCTTCGTCGGGTGAGAAACCTAGAGAGGGCCGTAAGAGACCTGCAGGATCAGGTTTATCAATTGCAAGCTCAGCCTCGCACAATTTCACTATACGTTTGTAGTGCTAATTTTTTCTCAGTTGGATCTATTGTTGGGAAAGCTGAATCAAGAATTGAATCTGTGGCCAGTGTCATTGAGCAGTGTAACCGTAGAGGCGGTGGAATTTTTTGTAAAGAGAGAGATGTGAGATGTGAAGTATCTGTAGAGAGATTATAAACACTAATAAAGAGGGCCAATATCGGCCCTCTTTTTATAACATTTTAGAAAGAAATTTCCCCGTAAACGATCTCTTGGATTTAGCGACTTGTTCCGGTGTTCCCGCCACAACAATCTCGCCTCCGAACTTACCTCCATCTGGACCCAGGTCAACTACCCAGTCAGCGGTTTTAATGACATCAAGATTATGTTCGATCACAAGCAGAGTATGACCCAGCTCAACCAGGCGATTGAAGGCTTTTAGCAAGAGGCGAATATCGTTAAAATGAAGGCCTGTTGTTGGCTCATCTAGAACATAAAGGGTTGTCCCCTTTGTGCTTTTTGCGAGCTCTCTTGAAAGTTTCATTCTTTGGGCTTCACCACCGGAAAGCGTTGTGGCGGGTTGACCCAGTTTAATATATCCAAGGCCCACTTCATCTAAAACTTTGAGGGTCCTCGCAACCTTCGGATGATTTTCAAAAAAACGAACCCCCTCCTCGATCGTCATGTCCAAAACATCAGCAATGTTCTTACCGCGATAGAGTATCGAGAGAGTTTCTTGATTATATCGTTTTCCATTACAGTCTTGGCACAACACGTACACGTCAGGAAGGAAGTGCATTTCAATCTTTAGGCTTCCGTTCCCTTCGCAGGTCTCGCAACGCCCACCCTTCACGTTAAAACTAAAGCGTCCAGGCTTGTAACCGCGAACCTTGGATTCATTAGTAAGTGAATAAATAGTTCGAATAGAATCAAAGAGACCGGTATACGTAGCAGGATTAGAGTGAGGTGTCCGTCCAATCGGCGATTGATCAAGTTCAATGACCGACTGGACTTTATCAACGCCTGTGATGGCACGATAATTGGTAGCAGATCTTCTGTTTCTGTTTAGATAGTTCTTCACTGCCGGAATCAACACTTTATGCACCAGAGTTGATTTACCAGAGCCCGAAACACCGGTGAGGCACGTGAGGGTTCCAAGAGGAATTTCAAGTGTCACGTCCACGAGGTTATGTTCCTTAGCGTTTTGAAGCGTAATTTTATCGGTAAATTTTCTTCGAACTTTGGGAACTTCAATTTTTTCTTTTCCGGACAGGAACTTGCCGGTGATTGAGTTCTTGTCCTTAGAAACCGCTTCTGGTGTTCCACAGGATACGATCTCTCCACCGTGGATGCCGGCGAAGGGACCCATATCGATTAGATAATCTGCTGCCCGCATCGTATCCTCATCGTGCTCAACCACGATTACGGTATTTCCAATATCTCTAAGGCTAATAAGCGTTTGTATAAGCTTTTCGTTATCTCGCTGATGAAGTCCAATGCTAGGCTCATCTAAGACATAGAGAACACCCGAAAGAGCAGATCCAATCTGTGTTGCCAGGCGAATCCTCTGGGATTCCCCGCCCGAAAGAGTCATGGCGTCGCGATTAAGAGTTAAATAGTTTAAACCGACATTGAGGAGAAACTTAAGACGGTCCTTAATCTCTTTCAAAAGTTTTTGGGCAATCACAGCTTCATTGCCCTGGAATTTTAAGCCATTAAAAAAATCAAGTGCCTCATTAATGGGCAGGTCGCAAACATCCATAATATTTCTGTCTGCAACCGTGGCAGCAAGAGCAAAGGGGGCGAGCTTTCTGCCCGAACAAGACTTACATTTCTGAATAAGCATGAACTCTTCAAGATCCAGCTTCACCTTGTCTGATTCAGACTCTTGATACTTCTTTTCAAGCCATGCTTGGATACCGGGAAACTCTTTCTTGAAATTGAAGGCTGAGTTCTCTGATTCAAACTTATAAGTATATATTTTATCGGATCCATTAAAAATCAGGTTCTGGAAGGATTTAGGGAGTTTGTTAAAGGGCCTATCCATATCAATTTTTTCCGCATCACAGATACTTTTAATCATCTGCATGAGAAATGAGCTTTTCCGGAGTGGGGCAATGGCCCCCTCGTTTAAAGAGAGGTTGTCATCATTAACGAGTGACTCGATGTCAAAACGTTTGGTAACACCAAGCCCATTACAATCCGGGCAAGCACCTAGGGGCGAGTTGAAAGAAAAGAGTCTTGGTTCAAGGTCGGGATAACTTTTGTTGGATTTAAAAGAAAAATTCTTCTCCGAAAAGAAGGTTTCTTTTTCGTCCGCAATGACGATGAGGTAACCATCAGAGAGCTTCAGGGCATATTCGACAGAGTCGGCGAGCCTTGATCTGGCGCCATCTTTGAGAACAATACGGTCAACCACGAGGTCAATGTCATTAAACTTAGCTTTATTGATTTTTACAGAATCGTCGAGCTGAGACATTTCGCCGTTAACTCGAATTCTAGAAAACCCAAGAACCTGATACTTTGAAAGTTCTTCTTTGTGTTCCCCTTTCTTTTGTCTTATTACGGGTGACAAAATTTGCAGCTTCGTCCCCTCTTTCATCACTAGTATTTTTTCAATGATCTGTTGGGGCGTTTGGCGTTGAATGGTGTCGCCAGTTTCTGGACAGTGAGGAACACCAAGTCGTGCCCAGAGAAGTCTCATGTAATCATAAATTTCTGTGATCGTTCCAACGGTGGAGCGAGGATTCTTTGTGGTTGATTTTTGATCAATGGCAATCGCTGGCGAGAGACCCGTAATGCTCTCAACGTCAGGCGGCTCAATTTGACCAATGAACTGTCTGGCATAGGATGAAAGTGATTCGATGTATCGTCTTTGCCCTTCAGCGTAGATCGTATCAAATGCCAATGAAGATTTTCCTGAGCCAGATGGACCGGTGATAACAGTCAGTGAATTTCTAGGAATTGTGACATCAATCGACTTTAGATTGTGTACTTTTGCCTTTGTAACTTGAATCTTGTCCACGTAGCCTCTCCTGATACTCAAGTGCTTTATTTAAGCAGTAAAGTGCTCCCCGGTAGTCAGCCACATTTTTACCATAGAGTGAAAATGCTGTCCCATGATCAACACTGAGACGTGTGAATGGAAGGCCAAGGGTGATGTTGGCACCTAATGTACCCATGAGTCCCTTAAAGACCCCAAGTCCCTGATCATGATACTGATACACCAAGAGATCGGTCTGAGACTTAAGCTGATTGAGCAAGGTGTCACCGGAAAACAAGCCCTCAATTTTCATTCCTTTAATTTTTAAAGAATGAATAGCTTTCTCAATTCTAGCGTCTTCTTTTCCAAGTAGCCCACCCTCACCAGAATGTGGGTTTAGTCCGGCCACCACGACACGCTTCACGTCGGGTTCTAGCTTTTGTAGGGCCTTTAGTGAGAACTCCAGCTTCTTTTTGGCAAAGACAGGCGTTAGTGTTTCTAGCATTTGCCTGAGGGGCAAATGATCCGTCAAAAGAAGACATCTCAAGCTATCAGAATGAAAGTACATGCCAAGAAGTGGTTGCTTGAAATAAGACCTTAGAAACTCTGTGTGCCCCAAGAGCTTTTCACTTTTCTTTTTTGGGTTTACCAAGTGGTCTTTGGTGGTGGGAAGCGTGAATAGAACACCGTTGTTCTGTCGACATTCCTCTATGGCTTCAATGAATGAAACTGTGGACTGAGGAAGGCTTGTGGTTGGCAGCCATTCCACATTGAGCTTACCCCACTGAAAATAGACACCATCGTCACCAAGTTCATAATCCAGGTCGAGTTTTTGCAGAGTATTTTTAACTGATTTTTTAAAGGCATAGAGTTTGATTTTGTGATGGCTGGACTGAGGCAGGAGACTGAGGGATTTGAATAAAACCTCAAGACCAATTCCCTTCTCATGGCCTTGGCTAATCGAAATCATAAATAGTTTTTGATAAAGTAGTTTGAAAGCTCTCTCTCAAACCAATTAGAACTGAGGGCACCTGTCTTTTCATTGTAGATTTCATCTTCAAGCTTCGCCCGCGACTTTAGATAAGCCTGGGACTCAACGAGGTCCTTGTTTTTTACGTAAAAACTATGCAGGCGATCACCTAGCATAAATGGTTCGGTAAACTCACCTTCGGGGGTTTGACTGAGGGCCTTTACAATCGCAGGGGCGAGAGCGTCTTCTTTGATTTCGTCAAATGAGGATGATTCCAGGTCACTATAACCAAGGCTCAACCGACCACTCACCTGATAATCTTTGAGTGCCTGTTTAAAGGTCTTAATGTCTTTGCCCTTGGCCTGTGAACCTGGAACGGAGAAATCAACCACATTGTATTTAAAGCTTAGTGCACGGTTGTCGGAGCTTCTTTTGTAAAACTCGTTTTTAATTTCTTGCTCTGTGACTGTTACCAGGGGTGCAATAATCCGTGTGGTGAAAAGATTAAACTCCATGGCTTCCCGGATCACCTCAAAGTACTCCTCGTAGCTCACGCCCTTGGCCTTTAGAAACTCCAGGAGGCTATCGCGGTTTAATCCAAGCTTCTCTTCAGTCATTCTAATTCTGGACTCAACGGAGTCATCGCCGACAATATAGCCCTGCTGGGAAAGCTTATCTCGAACGACATAGGACTTAATCATCAGATTAAGAAGCTCAATCTCAGTGAAGGTTTTTCCAGGAGTGTAAAGAAAGGGAGAAATCTCTTTTCTGGCATCAATTGTTTTTTCAATTCTTTTGAGCTCAGATAACGTAAATACTTTGCCGTTAATAACAGCAACTATTTTATCCAATAGCTTGTCTTGGGCGAAAGCATGACCTGCGCCCAAGACGATAAGAAGAATGTATTTAAGCATTTACAGTAGGTTCTTATTAATCTTGATGTCAGAATTCTTCTGCATATCTTTGAAGTATTTTGCCAAAATAGCATCGCGCTTTTGGTCGTAAATGACTTTTTTGTAGAGGTTTTTATCTATCTGCTCGAATTCCTTGACGCCCAAAACTTTGATGATGTGATAACCCATCTGCGTTCTTATTGGTCGAGAGATAAAACCCATTTTTTGGCCCTTAATGGCCGCATAGTATTCTGGTGCCAAGCGAGTCGGAGGTTGAAAGCCAAGGTCGCCGCCGACGGGTGCTGCAGTGGATTGTGAGTACTTGTTTGCCATTGTTGCAAAAGAATCAGGGTTCTTTGAAACCTCTTCGTAAATCGTAAGTGACTGTTCCAGCGCTTTCTTTACTTCGTCAGGAGAAGGTTGAGCTCTAACGCGGTAAAGAATATGAGCGGAT
Source organism: Pseudomonadota bacterium (assembly GCA_021299675.1). GTDB lineage: Bacteria > Bdellovibrionota > Bacteriovoracia > Bacteriovoracales > Bacteriovoracaceae > UBA6144. Next base: position 22,098 of record JAJTIF010000078.1, read on the forward strand.
CTATACTCTTTGTTGTCGGCGTAATACTTCTTAACTTCGTCATCTGAAACCGTGATCTTCTTGAGTTCGTTTTCGAGATCTTTAGAGATTTGAGCGTGATAGAGAATGTCCTCTGTTTTTTGAATGACAACAGGGTCTTTATCGATGCCAGATTTGCGAGCTTTTTGAATTCCGAGTTCACGATTAATCAGGTCATCAAGTGATACTTCTTTAGTGATTCTTCTTTGGGAAACAAATCGCAGGTTTTGTGAGTGGTACTCTTCAAGTTGCGCGACTGTTATTTTTTTTCCGTTAACTGTGGCCACCACATCTGTTGGCGCTTGGGCAAAAGCAGAAAAAGTCAGGGCAAGAGTTAGAGCGATAAATCCAGCGTTCATGATGATCCTTGTCTTTAAATGTCTTTAAAAACGGTATCATGCCCCCATTTGCCCCGCAACATGTTTCGCAAATGCTAGCAGAGCAATCTGGTCAACATTTTCTTTGAAATAACAGAGCACAGACATGTCAGGATTTATCTTATAGAGCTTGGGTTTTCCGAGAAAAATTGAAAGAGCTTTGTCGCGAATTTTATCATCATCCTTGATAAGTTCTTGATCAAAATACAAGGAGATCTGTGAGCCACTCACCTTCACAACTCTTATACCAGTGTTCTTGAACCATAGCCGGGTGCGGAGAATATTGAAGAGGCATTCGAGGTCTTTGGGTATTAAGCCAAACACATCGGAGAGCTCCCCCACAATCTCCTCGAGAATTTCAAGTGTCTGAGCATTTGAGAGTCGTTTGTAATATTTCAACCTTAGGGCGTGGTCAGTGATGTAGTTGTTCGGGATGTATCCATTAAACGATGTTTGAATTTCAATGTTGCGTGAGGAGTAAAGCTTCTCGCCTTTCAACTCATGGACTGCCTCTTGCAATAGATCCATATAGAGCTCAAGACCAATCTGATCCACGTGACCGTGTTGCTCGGCACCTAGTATGTCGCCCGCACCTCTGATCTCAAGGTCCGCAGAAGCAAGAGAAAATCCGGACCCCATCTCAGCATAAGTCTGCAGGGCCTGGAGTCGTCGGGTGGCAATTTCAGACAGAAGCCTCTGGTCGGGGATCATAAAGTAGGCATAGGCCTTTCGATCAGAGCGGCCAATACGTCCGCGTAATTGGTGAAGCTGGGCCAGGCCATAGGTGTCGGCGCGATCAATAATCATCGTGTTGGCGTTGGGAATATCAATACCTGATTCAATGATGGTGGTAGAAAGAAGAATATCGGATTTATGTTCTATGAAATCATTAATTCTTTGCTCGAGCTCTTTCTCGGGCAACTGACCATGAGTAACAGTGACTCTTGCTTTGGGAACAAGTTTTTTTAAATAAATTTGATGCTCTTTAATGTCATGAACACGATTATGCACATAAAAGACCTGGCCTCCGCGACCGAGCTCTTTTTCGATCGCTGACTTTAGGGTCACGTCGTCTTCTTTGATGATGTAAGACTTGATGGCCTGCCTGCGAGGGGGCGCTGTTTGGATCACACTCATTTCTCTAATCCCAAGGAAAGCCATCTGCATGGTCCGGGGGATCGGGGTTGCTGTCATGGTAAGGACATCAACACCCTTGGAAAGAACTTTGAGCTTTTCCTTGTGGTTAACACCAAAGCGGTGCTCTTCGTCGATCACCACCAGCCCGAGGTCGTGGAATTTTACTTTATCCGCGAGTACGGCATGGGTACCAATCACAATGTCGAGATTTCCGTCTGCGAGTCGCTTCACGACATCAGCTGATTCTTTGGCTGATTTGAAACGCGAAAGCATATCGATGCTCACGGCAAAATCGGCAAATCTTTTTTTAAACGAATGATAGTGCTGTAGGGCCAAAACAGTTGTTGGAACCAAAACCGCCACCTGCTTATGATCTAGCACTGCCTTGAAAGCGGCTCTCATAGCAACTTCTGTTTTTCCGAAGCCAACGTCACCGCACACAAGCCGCTCCATGGGATGGGGGGTCTGCATATCCTCCAGCACGTCACTGATCGCCTTGTGCTGGTCAGGGGTTTCTTCGAAAGGAAAAGAGAGTTCAAACTCACGATACATCTGGTCAGGGGCGGAAAATGGAAAACCACCTTCAAGCTTTCTTTCTGCCTGCATTCGGATAAGGTCGAAGGCGAGCTTTTTAACAGAAAGACGTGCTTTCGCTTTTTGTTCCTGAAATTTCTTTGATTGAAGATTTGCGACTTTAACTGATGCGTTTCCGTCGGAGTGTTTCTGGACCAAATTCAAGCGATAAACCGGGACGTATACCTTGTCGCGGTTTTCGTATTCAATCACCAAGTAGTCAGACTCTTGTTCGCCCACCTTAATGGTTTCTAGTCCTCGGTAAAGCCCAATACCAAAGTCCCTGTGAACAACAAAGTCCCCTGTCTTTAGCGTTGCGAGCTGATCAGCAAAAAGATCTGTGTTGGTGCTACCAGACTTCTTGGACTTCTTCTGTTTATGAGAAAACAAATCGGCTTCACTCAGAACCCAAAGATTTTCACCTCGATAGGAAAAGCCCTCGGCGAGCTGAGCCTCCACAAAAGTGACATTTTTATTCGCATCAATGCCATTCTCTTTAAACAGGTTTTTAAACTCGTCGAGAGAGCTTTGGCTTCTGTAAGCCACGAGCAATCGAGCGCCGTACCGTGTTTCATGGGCCAGTGCCTGGAGGATGGCTTTGATATACCCAAATCGTGTGTCGGGAATGGTTCCAAATAATTCGCGCATACGCGGAGTGAGCTGTGTTCTCAGGCTTGTGATGCCAAGGTGAAGCTCATTAGAGATGTTGTCCGATAGGTTGACTGAAATATCTAAACTTTCCACGACGAGTGTTTTAAAGAGATCAGCATTGAAATCTTTTTGCGCCAACATTTGCGGAGGTGGAAGAACAACTTGAGAATCATTTTGCGATGATTCAAACTTAAATTCTTCTTCCCACTGGGCGAAGGTAAGGTCCCACTCCTGTCTACCCTGGTCGCGATTAAGCTCGGTTACAAAAGAATTCTTTGGAAGGTAGTCATAGATTGTTTCTGATTTCTTGAAAAAGAGCGGAGCGAAGACTGGATAATTCTCAAAGAGTTGACCCTGGGCAAGCTGCTGAAAGATCTGTTTTCTCAGGTCATACTTGTTTTTAAATTGAGGCCTGGCTTGCGGCACATTCTCGCGCAGGTTAATCGCAAACTCTTCCTTCGCAAATATCCCAGGGCCAGGAGCCAAGAGTAAGGCGTTGGTTGCTGCATCGGCGATCGTTTTTTGAGTCTCGGTGTCGATGAAATTAATTCTCTCGATCAAGTCGTCAAAGTAGTGCAGCCGAGCTGGCTTTCCGTTGATCGGCCAAATGTCAAAAATTTCACCCTTGCGCGCAAAGGTTGCGGGCTCCTCAACTGAGGGTGTCGAGCGGTAACCCATCGCTACTAACTTCTCTGCTAGATCGAAGGGTGAAACGATATCGTCTATCGAAAGCTTTAAAAAAAAATTACTAAAAAACTCCCTCGGAGGTAAAGCCATCTGGCTCCCCTCGTAAGAAGTCACAATGGTCCAGGGCTTAGGATCGTGCACGATAGTGGAAAGAACTTTAAAGCGTTGAAACAATCCAGACTCGGAAGAGATGATGCTGGTATAGGGCGAATGCCCTAAGCAGGGAAAAAAAAGTGTTCGAGGTTGAAACCTGTAGGTTTCCCAAAATTTTTCCGCTTCCTCTTGGTTGCCAGCAATAATTAAATGGTGACGATTAAAGATCTCGTTTAAACCACTGCACAAAATAAATGACCAAATCTCCGGGCGCGCGCCATGCGCCACAAGGGTGCTCTCCGGCCGAGACATCCAGTCATGAATTCTGTTTTTTAGGCTAACAAAGGGAGTCATTTCCATTTTGAGCACGTATTTGGTGTTGAATAGGTAAAGTCCAAGCAATCTACCTTAAGAGTTTCAAAATAACATCTTTGCTCTTTTTAACATCTTTTGTATCGTAAAGGGGTTTTATCATTAGTATTTTTCTGCCTGGAGACCCCATGACATCCAACCAAATCGATGGATTGATGCCCGTTGTTATTTTGATGGGATTTGCGCTCCTCCTGTTTTTAGGAGGCCACTTCACTTCAGTTCTTTTGAGTAAAAAGAAACCATCTCACATGAAGCAGACTCCCTACGAGTGTGGAGAGGAGCCAGTGGGGACAGCGTGGTCCGCCTTCAACGTAAGATTTTATGTGGTGGGATTGATATTTATTATTTTCGATGTTGAGTCGGTTCTAATGTTTCCAGTCGCAACCATCTTCAATGAGCTAAATGATAGAGGGGATGGCCTTTATATTCTTTTGGTATTTTTAAGTTTCATTTCAGTTCTTCTAGAGGGCATTGCCTACTGCTGGAAGAAGGGTGATCTGGATTGGGTAAAAAGTTTTCAGGTATCTCAAAAGCGTAACCAGCAAAAAGACGAGAAGAAGGTGGTCGCATGAATCAGACCGTTGTTAGCTTTCTAAGCGAATATGCTTTTTTTGATTTCCTCACAAATATCTTTGGAGAGAATTCCATTCTCCTCACAACAATTATTTTCTTAGCGTTTGCAGGTGTTTTCGTAGCAATCGCGGCAACTATCGGTGGGCTTGGAACATACGCTGAAAGAAAAATTTCAGCCGATATTCAAATGCGTATTGGACCCAACCGCGTGGGCCCTTATGGTCTTCTTCAGTTCCTTGCTGATGGCGTAAAGATGATAGCCAAGGAAGATATCATGCCCCGTACGGCTGATAAGTTTCTCTTTTATTTGGCTCCAGTGCTTTGCTTGGTGGGAGTTTTTGCCACCCTCGCAGTGTTTCCTGTATCAAGTGGATTTACCCTTGTAGATCTGAATGTTGGTGTGTTTTTTCTTATCGCGATATCTTCTCTTGTTGGTCTTGGTGTGTTTCTTGGTGGTTACGCCTCTAACTCAAAATGGTCAATGCTGGGCGGAATGAGAGGGGCTTCTCAAATTATCTCCTATGAAATCCCCGTAACACTCTCAGTGCTAACTATTACACTTATTGCTGGAAGCATGTCTTTTGGTGACATTGTGAGCAAACA
>JAJTIF010000132.1 GCA_021299675.1 Pseudomonadota bacterium
AACTATCACAAGGTGCTCGTCGATGCTGTGAAAGGTGGTCGTTTTTCAGAAGAATGCGCGGGGCCGAATGTGAACGGTTCCACTCTACGAGAAGCTAAAGATGTGTCTGGTGCCCAAGCTCCAGCCTCTGCTCCGAGCGCAGTGGGTCAGTAAGACTTCACAGATGTAAAATCGTCCACAAACACTTCACGTCTTCACAGTATTCAAGCGAGTGGAGTTGAATTAGTTTCACGCGGCACTACCACCATTCAAGGGAGCCCGCTGTGATGATGATTCTCATTGCTCTACAACTATCTGCTTTCGCCAGTAAGAGCTGCGATGATCTTTCAGGTGTCTTTTCCACTCTTAGCGAGTGCCGCTATTCCCATGACGGCGTGAGGTATCAGCGCGAGGGGCATCGAACCATGCAGGTGAACTACCGCCGCTCGAACACTCAGCTCATGGTGCATCTGGGTACCAGTGTTGACGCGATTTTTTTGAGCTTCGTGGTTAACGGTGAAGAGCAGATTGGCCGCGCTGAGTACGAGGGCGTGCGTTACGCGGGAGAGTGTGCTGATAACCACATCACCATCACCTCGCTCATGCAACAACTCAAATATCCCTTGGTGACGGAATTCTTTTATCAGCAAGAAGGCAAGCTTCTCTACCGCGAGAGTATGGTTGGTTCAAGTTTCGTACGCGAGTGTGAGATGGAGCTTGAATAAGATCAAACCTTAGTGTGGATTCAATCTCTGTAAATTGCGGATGTAAGCTTTTGATATGCGCTCAAAGAGACTGTCAGTGTTTTCGGCGTTGTAATATTTTTTTGTGCGTGAGTATTCCTCGATGATTTCAGCGAAGCTCCCGTTTACCTTCTGTGTCCCTGGAAGCGAGGGGCCCGGATGAGTGCTTGGTGCTTCTTGGTAAGTCACTTCTTTTTCCATTGGCTTTTCTGGCAGCATGATCTTTTGCGAAACCGATGCTGCTAAAGCGGGTGGTTCACCCGTTCGACACTTCGTGGAAGCGCCGTCCCTGAGGTCGATCAGCTGGGTTAGCAGTTGTGTGGAGTCTTGTACCGGCGTGCAGTCTTTGGGTGAGAAACCAAAATGCCTCACGTTCTCTTGGTAGATCGATTTTGCCACTTCTTGTGCTTCATTGATTAGCAGCAGCTCTTCATCGGCTATAGCCGCTGTGCTGAGGAAACATAACAAGGGAAAAAGGTTTTTATTGCCAGCCATTTTCTTTACACACCTTCTCGATTTTGCCAGTCGTCGGAGTATTCTTTAAGCAGCGAGGCTGACAGCTCTCGAGACTGTCGTAATCACCGATGTCATTGACGCAGTAAAACTTACCATTGTCTCTCTGCTTGCACTCAGCGTTCTTCGGTGGAATTGTGCAGCTATGTGTCCTGCCCAGTGCCCCCGACTTGATGAGACAGATGTCAGCGGTGTCTGCTTGATCCGCCAGACCACTTTTGGCGAAGTAGGTGTCAGGACAAGTCACGATGTCACTGGAGGTTGTTTCCTCCAGCGGGGGAGTCTCCTGCACACAGGTGCGGCATGGGCTTTGGTCGAAGTCCCAGATCTTCACCCCCTTGATGGGAAAGAGCATCTTTCCATGAGTGTCGTGATCCGTAGTGTGCAAAACAGTGCTAGCGCCAAAATTGCTGGAGGCGATGGACCAGGACGCAACCCCCTCAGGGATTTGTTCTTTAAACAGAGGGGTACCCTGATGGAAAATTTCAATTGTTTTTTCATCAAAGTCACAGACGAAGGTGAAGTGCCCGGTCCCTGGGTAGGGTTTTTGGATCACCCGGCCGTCGATGTAGAGTCGTGTGAACTTTTCTCCCGGCTCTTTTGAAAGAGGCTGCAACCCGATACTATTTGTCCCTGCAGTTCCAACTTTCTGGTTCACGCGTGTGTTAAAATTGGTGGGTGCAATTCCAACGACAACGCTATCAGGATACCCATCAATTTCAATTGCAAATTGCCACTTCCCAGAACGTCGTGGACTCATTGCAAGGATGGATTCAGAAACGTTATCATCAGTGATCGGCCTAACATTTCCCGTGCTCGTTCCGATAAGTTCACGATTGAAATATTTGGTTTCACGACCTAAGGTCTTCCAGGGGTGTGATCCTGTAACCTCTGTGTGATATGACCCCGAGCTTGAGTTCCAGATGTTTGGGTATTCGTGAGGCTCGTAGGCAATTCCTTCGAATCCGGTGGGCGGGGTAAACTGCCAAGGTTGGTCACCAAAGTTAAAAACGGCTTCTCCACCAGCTCCGGCTGTATACTGGGGCCACCATTCTTTTTCTAGAGCAAGCTCTTCTGACGTTGGCAGACGCAAAGAAGGTTCTTGAGGGACCGAGTTTTTTTCCTTCAGTTGGCGGGACTCTGGGCCAATTTTTGAACCGAGCCAGTACTCATTCACCGCCACCCACAGTTTTCCGGTCTCCTTGTCGAAAGCGACGCGGATGATGTCGTTCTCTTTGAGGTCTCGCATCTCATGGGTGCCGTTATGAAATCGGACAATATACTTTTTATTGATGAGACTGACTTGCTTGCCAGAAATTTGTGGGTTGTTTGTGGGGTTTTTATTTGTGAGGATTACGTCGTTGTTAATTAAGCTGAGTCGTTTTAATTGAACCTCAAAATATTTCATTCCGGATTTAATGCTATTAAGGGCGCGAACACTGGTGAAGTAACCTGCCCGCGGCGCCATCTCCACATGCAGAAACGGTTTCGTGGAATTCTTAAAGATCACTTCTGCACCACTTATCGGGCTTCTCTGACCAGCATTAAGAATGGTGAATCGTGGTTTCTCGTAAATTTTGAAGTCAATTTTTCCTCGAAACTTCGGAATGAGTAAACCGTACATCCCGATCTCCCCTGTTTCCACCATGCTTTGATAGCGCCCGGCCTGGAGTGGGATCCCCGCTACT
>JAJTIF010000314.1 GCA_021299675.1 Pseudomonadota bacterium
ACGAAGCCTTCTATGCACTCTATGAAGGCGTAGCAACGGCTAAAGATATTGATGTGGCGATGAAGCTTGGGACCAACCAGCCCATGGGGCCTTTGGAGCTCGCCGACTTTATTGGTCTTGATACTTGCTTGGCTATTATGGATGTGCTGCACACGGGACTCTCTGATACGAAGTACCGTCCCTGCCCACTTTTGAAGCAGTATGTGGCGGCCGGCAGATTTGGACGCAAAAATAAGAAAGGCGTTTATCTCTATGAGTAATATCAATTTTAGTGTTGAAAATAACATCGGTCTTCTCACCATCAATCGTCCGGACAAGCTCAATGCCCTCAACAGCGAGGTGCTCAGCGAGCTCAAAACACTGCTCGCAAAGATCAGATCAGAGAAGCTCACTGGGCTTCTGATGACTGGTGCAGGCGAGAAAGCTTTTATCGCCGGTGCGGACATCTCTTCCATGAGCGATATGAAAGCCGCTGAGGGGCTGGCGTTCGGGAAACTTGGTCAAACCGTGACGACTGATATTGAAAATCCTCCCTTCCCAACTATTGCCTGCGTGCAGGGATTTAGTCTCGGGGGCGGCTTTGAGATGGCGCTTGCCTGCGACTTTATTTTTGCCAGTTCGAAAGCAGTTTTTGGTTTGCCGGAAGTGAAGCTCGGACTGATTCCTGGTTTCGGGGGAACACAAAGACTGGCCCGCCGAACCAATGCAGCTTTTGCTAAGGAGTTAGTCTTTAGTGGGCGCAATGTCACCGCCGCAGAGGCTCTTGCACGCGGAGTGGTGAATCAAGTTTTTGAGACTCAAGATGAGCTGATGACTGGTGCCAAAGCCTATTTCGCAGCAGTGGCGAAGAACTCACCGCTGGCGATCAGTCAGGCAAAACGGTCCATCGACCAAGGCAGCCAGACGACTCTGGAGCAGGGTTTAGGTATTGAAGTGAATTGTTTTTCAGGGCTCTTCGGCTCCTATGATATGAAAGAAGGAACAGCAGCATTCTTGGCCAAAAGAAAAGCTGAGTTTAAAGGAGAATAAGCATGTTACTTGATCAAAAATATAACGAAATTCGCGACATGATTAAAAAGTTCGCAGACTCAGAAGTGGGTCCTGTCGCCATGAAAATTGACCACGACGGAGCGATCCCAAAGGACTTGATCGCAAAGCTCGCGGAGAATGGTTTCCTCGGCAGCTACATTCCCGAAGAGTACGGCGGCGCGGGTCTGGATTATCTTTCCTACGCTCTTTTGATTGAAGAACTCTCTCGCAACTGCGCCTCCACCGGTGTGTTTGTGTCCGCTCATACCTCTCTTTGTGTGTGGCCGATCCTCGCCTTCGGCACAGAAGAGCAGAAGAAAAAATATCTCCCGAAGCTTGCCGCCGGTGAACTGATTGGTTGCTTTTGCCTATCAGAGCCTAATGCGGGATCTGATGCAGGCTCTCTCACCACAAGTGCAGTGGACATGGGAGATCACTGGGAGATCAACGGTGTGAAAAACTGGATCACTAACGGCCGTGAAGCAGGACTAGCGATCGTGTTTGCCAAAACCAAAAAGACTCCTGATTACAAAGGCATTTCTGCTTTCATCGTCGAGACCGCGAGCCCTGGTTATTCGATCATCAAGATCGAAGACAAGCTTGGGATCAAAGGCTCTTCCACCGCTCAGCTGGCCTTTGATAAAGTCAAAGTTCCCAAAGAAAATCTCCTGGGCCAACCCGAGAAGGGTTTTCGTGTGGCCATGGCGACTCTTGATGGCGGTCGGATTGGAATCGCAGCTCAGGCGCTCGGGATCGCACAAGCCGCTTTTAATTACGCTAAAAATTACGTGAAAGAGCGCGTTCAGTTTGGGGCGCCCTTGGCCAATCTTCAAGGTATCCAGTTTATGTTGGCTGATATGAGCACTAAGATTGCTTCGTCGCGTCTATTGATCTATCATTCCTCATCACTTAAAGACGCGGAGCTTCCTTATTCTAAAGAATCGGCTCAGGCGAAACTGATGGCCAGTGAATCGGCCATGTGGGTGACCACAAAAGCCATCCAGCTTTGTGGTGGGAATGGCTACACCAAGGAATATCCTGTTGAGCGCTATTTCAGAGATGCCAAAATCACTGAAATTTATGAGGGAACTAGCGAGGTTCAGCGTATGGTGATCGCCAGCAATGAGCTCAAGGAAGGCTAAGTTTATTGTTGATAGAGCGGGTAGGGCTTTGGTAGTTTTTGACGTCAATTCATCTGTTTGAGGGAGTCCCATGGCTAAAGCATCTGGAAAAGTAAAACCAAAGAAGAAGGCGACCACAAAGAAAGGTGCTTCGAAGGGTAAGCCTAATGCTAAAGCTAAGCCCAAGGCAAAGCCAGTAGCCAAGAAAGCTCCTGCAAAAAAACCTGCTCCTGCCAAGAAAGCAGCTCCGGCCAAGAAAGCAGCTCCGGCCAAGAAGCCCGCTCCTGCCAAGAAAAGTCTGCTCAAGACGGCGACTAAGATTGCCTCCAAAGCCGTGGCAGCTCTCTCGAAGGTAGATAAAGAAAAAGCTAAAAAAGAAGCGCTCAAAGCTAAGCTCGCCGCTCAGAAAGAAAAAGAGCAAGCGAAGAAAGAAGCTGAGAAAGCAAAGCTCTTAGCTAAGAAAGAAAAAGAGCAAGCGAAGAAAGAAGCTGAAAAAGCCAAACTCCTCGCCAAGAAAGAAAAAGAACTTGCTGCCAAAGAAGCTGAGAAAGCTAAGAAAGTGGCAGCCAAAGAAACTGAGAAAGCGAAAGCTCTTGCCGCGAAAGAAGCGGAAAAAGCCAAGCTCAAAGCTGAGAAAGAAGCCGCGAAGAGAAAAGCCAAGGGCGGCGGCGATGATGACGAGGGCGAAGATGGATTTAGCGCCTCTCCGAAGATCCCCAGAGGGGAAGACGATGACGAAGACGAGTTCATCGAAGTCGCAAAAAAATCAAAAGACCGTGAGAGCTATAAGAAATACGACATGAATGATCTCGAAGGCAAAATTGCTGATGAGATCTCTGTACTTAGAGAAAGCTTTGCGTGGCACGAGATCGTTGATGCCATCGGCACGATGGAATTCTTCGTGGACCCGAAGGACGACTCTTGTATCGAGAAGAGCTGCGATAACATTCGTACCACTTTGAGCTGGTGCCGCCTTCACTACATCAAGAACTGGAAACATATCCAACGTAAACAAGACATCTTGAAGGAAGGTAAGCTTCAAGAGTTTATTGAAGAGCTCATTTCGAAGTACCCGCCGAAGTACATCGAGGCGATCATTAAAGATCTGGCCGACGATAGAGATTTCTACCGTGTCCTCAACGAGCTCAACATCACGTCTGAGTTCGAGTTTGAAGAAGATGACTTCGAGTCAGCTAACGACGACGATGATGCTGGTGACGACATCGGCATCGAGCAGACCTTTACGGGCTCGATGAGATACGAAGACACTGAATAGATTTTTAAAAGCCCCGCAAGGGGCTTTTTTTTTGCCTAAAAAAGTAAAGCCAAGAGTGAAAAGAGAAAGGATCCCAGGAGGGCCAGGCTGACAGAAAGCTTGATGGCTTTCACTGGGGATTTTAGAGTTAAAAACACCTTCGAGACCACATTTCCTAGAAGAATCAGGCACACCACGATCTGTGGGTTGCCTGAGTAGTCTTTGATGCCTGTGATGAAGGCAGCGAGTACCGCGTGAGACTCAAAGAGGGCAATCACGAAGGTACTCACGAAGTAAGATTCAGGGAGAAGTTTTGTGAGGGCTTTTACCCCCATCAAAATCAGGGCGAGGAAAAAAGTAAACTTCACCACATTTCTCCACACAATCGGATCATCGGGGATAACGAGACTTGAAGCCGCTGATCGCTTTGGCTTTTCCCCTGAATGACTGAAGAAGAAGAGGCTAACCGTCAGAGCGAAAGCCTGGAGCAAAAAAGGCATAGAAAGCGTAAGCCAGTTGTGGTCTGCGATGGTCCAAATGATCACGACCCCGAGGCTCAACATGGCAAGGGTTGCAAGAATAAGGGAGCGTGCGATCTCCTGGGTTGAGTAGTAGTGAGTCTTTTCTTGGCTTCCGATCTGGATGAAAATCATGGTGCTCGAAATAAAGCCACCCAACAACCCTTGAATCAAGAGACCTCTGGATTTTCCAAAAACATGAAGGGCAAAAAAACCAATGTATTCGATCGATGCCATCAAGGCGGTGATCTGCACGAGTTTTATAATATAGAAATGAGTTGGATTCGTGAGGAGGCGATTGAGAGCAATCGAAAGCAGCCACACGATCAGAAGGGCAGCTGTGTCTAACCAGAGCTCCTTGCCCTTAAAGTGAGAACGGAGAGGAGTCGGATGAGTGTCGCTCATTCTTCTTCGTCTTCGCTGAAGCCCGCTTCTCTCAAGAGGCGGTCTGCTTCAAGCGTAAGAAGAATATTCTCACGGGTGATCTTGTGGAAGAATGTGGCTCCTTCGTACTGCACTTCTTGCCACATCGGCTCCCACTCGCTCCAGTCTGGCTGGGAGAAGATCTCATCAAAAAATAACCCGAAGAGATCCACGAAGGTGGCTTGGATTTCTTTAAGTTTTTTTGTTTCAAGACCGGGCTCAAGGTCACAAGATAAAAAGATGCTGATCGCTGACTCTGTGGGATTCTCGAGATTTGAAAATCCCGCTGCCACCACCATTTCTTCCGGCAAAATCTGACCAAAAACATCAAAATGCCTCCGGCGCGACTCACACTCTTTTTCGTAGGTTTCATTAAGTAAATCTGAGACCGATTGAGTCCACTCTTGGGGGAGGTCCAGACCGGGTTTAAGGGTTTTTTTGCGCTGAAACATGACGGGCCGCCTTAAAGTGAGATTTTACTTTCTATCAATGCCTCTGATTACTAGAATGAATAGAGAGATAAATCTAGATAAATTTGAAGGGAATGACTATGGCCGTTTATATTCTTGCTGGCGCTCGTACAGGTTTTGGAAGTTTTATGGGAAATCTATCGACGATCCCTGCCACTAAGCTTGGTGCTATAGCGATCGAAGGCGCACTTAAAAAAGCCAATTTACCAGCTGATCGCGTGCAGGAAGTGTTCATGGGCAATGTGATCTCTGCCGGAGTTGGCCAGGCCCCGGCCCGTCAGGCCGCTTTATTTGCGAAGCTTCCCGAGTCTGTCCCTTGTACAACCGTTAATAAGGTTTGCGGCTCAGGCCTTCAGACTGTCATCCTTGCGGCTCGCTCGATCATGACGGGAGAGAACTCGGTGGTTGTAGCAGGGGGCATGGAGAGCATGTCACTAGCCCCTCATCTTCTGATGAACTCTCGCACGGGGGCTAAGTTTGGTCCGGCGGAGATGAAAGATTCCATGCAGTGGGATGGACTCTGGGATGTTTACACCGATCGCGCCATGGGAAATTGTGCGGAAGAGTGTGTGAAGAAATACAGCATGTCGCGCGAAGAGCAAGACCAGTTTGCGATTGAGTCGTTCAAGCGCGCTCAGGCTGCCGTCAAGGAAGGTCTGTTCAAAAAAGAAATCGTTCCCGTTACCATCCCATCGAAGAAAGGGGATATGGTGATTGAAGAGGACGAAGGTCCTTTTAAAGCTAACTTTGAAAAGATGCCAGGCCTCAAGCCGGCGTTCGATAAGTCTGGAACCATTACCGCGGCCAATGCTTCAACCATTAACGATGGAGCAAGTGCCATCGTGCTGGGTGGTGATGAGTTTGCTGCCACGGCGAAATTTAAAATCGTGTCTTGGGCCTCTCATGCACAAAATCCAACATGGTTCACCACTGCTCCGGTGGAGGCGATCAAGAAAGCGACTCAGAAGGCCGGACTCTCTGTGGATCAAGTGGATCTCTGGGAGATCAATGAAGCCTTTGCCGCTGTCACCATGGCGGCGATGAAAGAGTTAAAACTTCCGCATGAGAAAGTGAATGTACTGGGTGGAGCTGTGGCGATCGGTCATCCCATCGGAGCTTCAGGGAACAGAATCCTCATGACTCTCATGAACGCGATGGAGTTCAAGCATAAGAAGTTCGGGTGTGCTGCGATTTGCATCGGCGGCGGTGAAGCCCTCGCTGTCGTGATCGAAAAGGTGCGCTAATGTCTGAAGCCTTAAAACCCTCGACGCAACCAACGAAGTCTGGGCTCAAGCATCTGAAGCCCAGTGAAGTGCTCTTTAATGATGGAGATATGGCTGAGTCCCTCTACATCATCCAGAAGGGTCAGATCCGGTTGTATAAACCAAAGGGTAAGGGCTTCATTGAAATCGGCGTGCTCAGGGCCGGTGAAGTGATCGGGGAGATGGCTTTCTTCGACGAAGACGGGTCTGGTAAAAAAAGATCGGCTTCTGCGGCGGCGATGGTCTCTACGGACATCATTGAAATCTCTTTTGTCGCTTTCGGTAAGACCATGGCAGCTCTCAATCCATGGTTTAAGACCATCATCAATACTCTCGCGGCTCGCCTCAGAAAGGCAAACTCTCGGATCAAGGAACTCGAGTCTAACTCCACGGCGCTTTATGGAAACAAGGCGGGAGAGTACGAGTTCATGAAGCCTGCTGAAATTTTAAAAGTTCTCGGGACGCTTTTCTTGGTGTTCAAAACCCACGGAGAGAAGCACGACCTTGGTGTGAGTGTGCACAAGCGCACTATCGACCTCTACGCGAGTGATATCTATAACATCGCGGAGGCCAAGTTTGATGCTGTGGCCCTGACGCTTGCGGACCTCGGGTGGCTGCAGATCATCGAAGACGCAGAGAAGTTGCCGAACCTCTACATCATGAAGAACCTCGATCTCCTGCGCTCACTCTTTATCTTCTACAACACAGAGAAGCAGTTGCCAGAAGAAAAGAAGATGAAGATCTCTCAAAACTGCGTGACCTTCCTCGAAAAGATTCTCCAGTACGCTCCGAAGTTTCCACCGAAAGATATTCCCAACCTTAAGCCACAGGATGAGTATGACTCATCTCCTCGCTTCACTCAGGTCTTTAATGTAGCGTCGATCCTCGAAGAATTTAAAACCAAGAATATGCCGATCACGGCGGATCATTTAGACGACGCTCGCTCCGCTCGTCTGGTCGGTGAGCGTGCCGTTCAGGGAGAAGAGCTATTGGTTGAAATTGACATGCCAAAATTGCAGAAGCTCTATCCGACCATCAAATTCATGAACTCTGTGAATAAGCAAAATAGAGAGAAAGCCGGCTTCTAGATCGGCGCCGGCGTGTAGAATACCTCAATCGTTTCACCAGAGCTGTAGATGGCAGAG